>CAMFZA010000008.1 GCA_946002345.1 uncultured Phascolarctobacterium sp.
TGCTCCGGCGGGCGAAGGCAACCCCACTCTCTTCTACAGCTACCAAAAAAGCTGGTCCGACCCCCTCAGCGGCTATCGATTTGCTGGGCTCCTTAACTGGCACCAACGAACTGCGGGAGGCGCTTTTGGCTTTTCTGGAGCCCTCTAACTACGTCAATATGTATGTATCCGCCGGTGCGAAGAATAACGATGCGGATAAGCAGAAGGACGTAACGGCGGTGGTAACAGGCACTGTGGGCGTGCAGAATCTGCACAACACGGCAAATGTCAATATAGGTGCGAATACTCTCATAACCGCTGGTAAGCAAAATGCAGCCAATATTGCGGCCAACGTGGTGGAAACCAATGTTATGGCAGTGGGCAAATTGAGTGCCTTCCCCTATTTTATTATTGACCCAACTCCTTTAGCTAATGCTAAAAATGGCCTTGGCGGCACTGTGGGCGTGCAAAATGCCTACAATAATAGCAGGGTGCAGGTTATGAACGGTGTAAATATTGACGCTGGTTCTATAGATATTGCTACGAAAAATGATGTTTTGAATATCGGTATCGGCATTGCTGGCTCCCAAACTAGCAAGCTGGGCCTGACGGGCATGGTGTCCTACATGGGTGGTGAATCCTACGCCGAAACCCTTGTGGATGACGATGTTAACTTTACTGCGCGCAAAAAGGTGGAAAGGGTAGCCAAAAAGAAGGATGATGGTAGCACTGAATATAAGGATGAGGTAACCTCCACCGGTGCTGTGAATATTTCTTCGACTAATGATACCAATATTATAAATTTGGTGGGCGATTGGAACAGCTCCGAGACCAGCTCCGTGGGTGCCAGCGTGGGCGTTATTTCCTATGACATTCACAGCATTGCCGAGCTGACTAATCAGGAGCTGAATAATGATGGCACTTCTGCGGAAACTAGTGCTACTGCTAACCATAAGGGAAATATTAGTGCCAATGGCGTGAATGTAAACGCCCTTACCGATGGAACAATCAACACCTTCACTGTGGCCGGTGTAAAAAACAGTAGTGAAAATGCTAACCAGCAGGCAGGCGGAGCTAACGCGGCTGCCGGTGGTGGTGCTGGTGCCATTGCAGGCGGTGTTCAAAATGCCAATATCAACGGTGGCAACGCCGGTGGTCAGCCTGCAAGCATCAGCCTCAATGCTGTGGGCAGCGTTTCCTGGAACTATGTGGTTGACGAAACCAAGGCTACTTTGGATAACGTAAATATTGATCTGACCAAAGCTGACGTTGCAGCTGACGTTACGGACGAAACTCTCAAAAAGGATATATCTGCTTCTGTCAAAGTTGAAGCCGAGGATGCCTCTTATATTGGCGCTTACAGCGGTGCCATGGCCTTAAATAAGCTGGGTAATGGTGATAATAGCAAATTCCAAGGTACCTTGGCTGGCGCAGTTGGCGTCAATGATTTAAAAAAGACCACTACTGCAACACTACAAAATACTGCAATCACTAGGTTCACTACTGACGTGGGAGTGGATGTGCTGAACTACGCCCATAATAGCGGTGCTCAGGTGGCAACGGGCATGTCCTTAGGATTGGAAACCGGCACACGAAGCGGAGGCATAGCTAGTAAACTTGCAGCAAGCGCCACTGCGAACTATATTGATAGCACTGTGCATGCTGATATGCTAAATGATGCTATAGTTGGTAGGAACACTGTGGTTAATAACGTGGCCTATGACCAGGATGTGCAGGTTGCAGGCGGTGTAACCACGCAGGTGACCAAGTCCACTGCTAGTGCGGGCGCAGCTGTGACTGTCAACGATGTAAAAAATGACATTAAAGCGTTAATGAATAACAACACCATCAGCGTGGCTGCAATAAAGGCTACCGAGGTGCATAATATTGCTGCAAGCAAGCTGACTCAGGTGGGTACTGCTATTTCTGTTGGCGTAGCGACGGGAGATAAGTCTTATGCAGCACTGAATGTAGCCGTGGCTAAAAATAACGTGGATAACACGGTGGATGCTACCATTGACGGCGGCGCAATTTATGCCAATAAGGTCTCCAACGAAGCCAAGGATGGCAAGCTCACAGCTAGTACTGCTGACAATAAATATTTAACCGAGCTGAACCAAACCAGTAGCTTTGCTGTTTCTGTTGATGCTCAGGGAAATTTTGTCACGGGCGCAGGCAATCAACAGCAGATACTTGCTAAAGATATTACCGTTGATCAAGATGGTAATTTCTGTAAGAATGGCCAGATACTCACCCCGTCCGTAGAGATAAAGGATGATGGCTATTACCAGGGTAATGTTCAATTACAGGCGAATATTACGAAAGACGCAGATGGCAATTATTACGATATAAATAATCAGCCTATAACCTTGGATGAAAAAGACGGCCTCTATCATGACATAAACGGTGAAATCGTGGATGTAGAGGACGTTAGATACTTTAATCCTACAACCCATGAGGAAGTTGATGTTGCCAATGTGGTTTATACTGATCCCAGTGGCAAGATTGTAGACATCTATGACATTACCTATAAGGATAGGGATGGCAACGCAGTTAATCCCAATGAGTTGAAGACTACAACTAATAATTTCTATGACTTCACCGGCAATGATGCTTTGAACCAAGCTAATGGAACAAATACTGCCGACCCCACTAACACCAAGGGTGCTGATTTGAGTGTAATTATTAACGATAATGATGATAAGGCTACCTATAACAGCTCTAAAATTAATCTCTCCAATCAGGGCAACACCATTGTAGGTGTGGCCTTGGGATTAGGTGTGGTTACTGGTGAAGGAGGCAGTGTTAGCGGCGCCGCTGCCGCTGCGGCCAATGTTAATACCATTACCAACAATTTTACTGCCAACATAAAAAATGCTTCTATAGGCACTGCTGCCAGCTCCTACGAAACCAGCGGGGAGCTGAAGGAGGCTGCTTTGCGAGTGGAAGCAGCCAGCGATACTCGCATGGTGAGCGTGGCTGCAGGTGCGGCGGCAAATGCTAAGAGCCAAGGTGTGAGCATAGCTGTCGCTGGCTCTGGTGCTTATCAGGGTGTCAACAATACTACGAAGGCTAGTGTAGAAAATAGTACCATTTCTACGGATTATCTGGCACTTAATAGCACCACGGAATCTAGCCTTGTGAGCGTTGCGGGTCAGGTGAGCGTGGAGACAAGTCAAAAGGGAGTTGCTGCTGGTCTAACCTGGGCTGAAAATAATATGAACAATACCACTGGCGCTTATGCACAGGGCATAACTCTGAATGGAATTAACGGAGCTGAGACCAATCTTGCTCTTGCAGCTGAAAATAAGGCGAAGACCTGGGCTGTTGCCGTAGGCGCGAGTGTTTCCTTGGGTAATGGAGCAGCTGAGGGCGCTTATGCGGAAAACAGTGGTAAAAATAATACGGAAGCTATTGTCGATAAATACGAGACTAAAAATGAGCAGGGCTCTGTTACCTATACTCGTGACAATACAATCAATAACGCAAAGAATATCTCTGTAACTGCCAAGGATACCACTGTGGAAAAAGGTATTGCTGGTACTATCGCTGTTGCTGCCGGACAAAATGCTATGGCTTCCATCGGTGGCGCAGTTGTTTATAATAATATTGGCAATGGTGCTGCTGATAATCAAAAACAGACTGTGAAGGCGCAGCTGAACTATGCTGCTATCACCACTGCTAGTGGTGCATCCATCAAAACTAAGGCCACCAATGAAGCTGATTTCTTGGGCTTAGCCTTGGGCGGTGCCGTGCGCGCTGGTGGCGAAAAATTTGGTGTATCCGCCGAGGGCAGTGTGGCTGTGACTACGGATTACATGAATACTATCGCCGGTATGGAGAATGTTAACATCGACCAAAGCTCGGGCTCTCAAAACTCCAAGGTTGAGGTTGAAGCTAATAGCACTAGTGATATCACTAGTAGTGCTGATGCTCTGTCTGTAAGTGTAGGCGATGGCATTAAAATATCCGGAAATGCGGCTGTGTCTAAGGTGCGCAGTGATGCGGACACAACTACAGAAATTAAAAATAGCATCATTAAGGCTCAAGATGTAATTGCCAAGGCTAATTCTACCAATGAAATTTTGGATGTAGCTATTGGCTTGAATGCTGCTGTGGGCGGAGGTTCCGCCAGCATTGGCTTGGCAGGCAATGTGGCTACCAATAGAATTGATAATGATACCACTGTTACCTTTGAGCATGACGATATTTATGCTACAGGTACGGTGGCAGCGCTGAGCGATAGCTATGAAAGGCTGCGTAATTATGGCGGCGCTATTAGCATAGGCGTATCATCTCAGGCAGGCGTGGCTTTGGGAGCTACTGTAGTAACTAATACTATTGAAGGCGATACTGAGTCCATCGTCAAGGACAGCTCCATTGTTGCTTTGGGTGGTGGCGATGGTGTCAAGGTTAACGAGCACGCCATTGGTGCTGTAATAGGTGATGCTGATAAATATGAATTAAAAGAAAAAGCCGCTGCTTTGACAAATGCCAAAAAGGGCTTTGTTGTCAATGCTGAGGCAGAGCATTTGCTGCGGGATATTTCTATTACTGGCGGTGTAGCTGTTGGTGGTTCCGCAGGTGTTGCTGTGGATGCCACCGTTGTTATCAACAAAATCGGTGGCGATACTACTGCCGCAGTCAATAATACTGATGTTAATAAAAATATTGCCAACTTGAGCACTGCGGATGTAACAGTGGATGCTTATGACAGGGCTGATATTAGCTCCCATATTGGCACCTTAAGCGTGGGCGTAGGTGCGGGCGAGGGAGCAGGCGTCGGCGCAGCCGGCGCCGGGGACCGCAATACGGTGGACAGAGATACCACTGCGCGTATTGTGGGCAAGGATGACGGTAGCACTGTGCTCAATGCACAGGATGTGCATGTGGATGCTTTGGGTTATACAAGCGTATATCTAAGTGAATCCGGTGTCGCTGCCGGAGCTAGTGCCTTAGCCGGAGCAGGTGTTACCGGTTCTGTATCCGTAGACCGCTTTACAAGCAATACAACTGCTCTTGTTTCCCAAGTTAAGGGCACGGTTAATGACCTCAATGTGTATGCTGATCGTTTGGCTAATGTGGAAGCCTATAACAATGCTATCGCTCTTTCCGGTGGCATTTTTAGCGGCTCCGTAAGCGTGGGTGTGACCGATGTGGAGGACACCAGCCATACTAATGCTGAACTTTCCAAGGTGGAGCTTGCAGCTGCTAATAATCAGAGCGGAAAAGTAAGAGTCTTGGCCGAAAACCATACTCAGCTGGGCACAGAATTATCCGGTGATGCCTTAGCTGTTTCCATTGGTGGTGCAGCAGGCATCGCGGTGGGCAATATCAATACCGAGGCTCAGGTGGGATCTAAGGTTGACCATGCCGTTATCGGTACTGAAGAAAAAGAGTTTGGCGAATTTACTGTTGAAGCTAATAACAATACATACAACAGATATCAAAATATTGCCGTAGGCGCAGGCTCCTTGTTAGGCGTTGCGGTGGGCAAGGGTGCCATGAATATTAATACGGGCACAGCTGCCGAGGTTTTGAATAGTAGCGCCTATGCCAGGGAAATTAATGTAGATGCCTTGGAAAAACGCACCATTAATACTGATATGGTTGGCGTTGGTGTTGGTGCCCTAAATGTTGGCGTTAATGTCATGTATACCAATATTGGCACCGATTTGAAGAGCAGCTATAGCTATGATGATGGCTCTAAGGATTATGATACTAGTGAATTCCAAGCCATGGTTAATGGTGCCTTGGAGCGTATGAATAGCCAGGTTGATGTTGTTAGAACTAAGACAGGTGACAGCAGTATTGAGTACAATAGAAGTACTATTAATACTGGCAGAGCTGATCAGGGCGGTATCAGAAATACCATTTCTAATAGTGCTTTAAAGGCTAGCGAGGACTTAAAAGTTCAAGCCAAGGCTACTACAAACACTGACATTGATATTAAACAGGCTTCTATTGCCATTGTAAATGTTGGCGTACCCGCCAATAGAACTGATGTTG
The DNA here is from genome assembly GCA_946002345.1 of uncultured Phascolarctobacterium sp. Taxonomy (GTDB): domain Bacteria; phylum Bacillota; class Negativicutes; order Acidaminococcales; family Acidaminococcaceae; genus Phascolarctobacterium_A. The sequence continues at coordinate 5,989 of CAMFZA010000008.1, forward strand.
AAGATAAGCTAACTGTGGATATAGATAATGCTTATTTAGAGGGCAAGTCCGTAGCTGTTAGCTCTATAACTGATGGCACAATTAAGAGCTATACCGGTCAGGGTGGTTTTAATGGTGCGTCCTATGTAGATACTACCGCCTATGTTAAACATTATGGCACGAATAAAATTACTATAGATGGCTCCACTCTCAATGTTGTCAATGCTGCTAGTGAAGCTCTTAATCCGCTTTTGATTAGTGCTGTTAACAATACCTGGATTGATAATAGCGCTTTGGGAGTCAATATTGGTCTAGCGGTAGCTGGTCGCTTAGTTTTAGAGGGTGAAGATAGTACCGAAGTCAAGTTTGAATTAGGCAAGGACGAAAACGTTCATGAAGAAAATGTTTTCCGCTCCACAAAGCTTGTAGATGATAAAGTTGTTTATACAGGTGTCAAGGCTTTGGCTGAAAATGCTGCCGTGATTAAGAATGAAATCCCGGCTAACGTTGGTGCGGGACTTGTGGCTGCAGGTGGTAGCATTGTCACTTCCAAAGCAACAGGCAAGGCTACCCTTGATGTAAGTAGTAAGAATGCTTTTGAAGCACAAGAGGTAGATTTAGAATCCTTAACCGGTGGCACTAAAACCAGTGATACCAATTCAAAATATACAACGGAAGCTATCAACCGTGCGGTGGGTGTTAGCGCAGTAACTATCAATGTTGATAAGGCACGCACTTATAATAACATGCAGGCTACTACTACTGTGGATGCCATTAGAATTATTGACCAGATAGGCGAAAATAAAATTACACCTGCCGATCTTAAGATTGGTGCAACCAATGCTACTTCCTCTAATGCTTATATTCATTCTGTAGACGTTGGTACAGGCGCAGCTAGTGGCAGTAACTTTGCTCAAAGTCATGCTGAGGGTAAGGCTATTACAACAGTAAACGCAGGAGACAGTGGTATTAGCGCCAACAGCTTTGATATTTTTGCTTCCAATAGTGATGATATTATAGCTAAGGCTGATGGCTCTAACGCTGGCCTAATGGATATTTCACCTTATGCAGCTAGAGTAGAAAATACCGTTGATACCGAAACTACGGTTAATCTTACCGGTAAATTAGCAGCTGCCAATGACTTTAAAGCTCAAGCTCTGCGCAAGGATAAAGAAAATTTCTCTGCGGACGCATTGAGTGTAACGGTTGCTGGTGGTGGTGATGCTCGCGTGGATTCTACAATCACGGCCAATACAAATTTGAATGCTACCGGAGCGACCATTACTAGTGGCAGCGATATGCTCATAGAAGCAGAAAACACTGTGGAGCTGAACCGTGAGGAAGGCTATGCCCAAATGGTTAAGGGTCAGGGTTATGCTGTTTTTGGAGTTAATACTTCCGGCATTAAGAATACCATTAACTCTACTGCGCATGTAAATCTGATAAATAGCAAGCTTCAAAGTGGTGGCGATCTAAAGGCCATTGCTCACACCGAGGAGCAGCTGCAGGCGAATGGTTATGTTTATACTGCCTCTGCTATGGGTGGCGTGGAATCAAGAGTTACCAATAATATTACCAATGATGAAGAGGTCAAGGTACAGAACTCTAACCTAAAAACCACCGAGGTTTATAAGGATATTACCCTGTCTGCAGCGGACGACCTGAAGCTCTTTACCTACGCTTATTCTGAGTTTTCTACCGGTGCCTGGGGCGGTGCCGATGCTATTGTAAAGAACAATCTCACACGTAACAATAAAATCAATCTCCTTTCTGGCAGTGATTTATATAGCTTGCAGGACATCAATCTCTACGCCGGCAAAAATCACGATGGCAGCGTGGCTACACTGGACTTAGATGCGGAGGCTTCGGATTTTGTGGGCTCCGTTATCCCCATCACGCTTGAGCCCTCCGTAACGAATAATATTAAACAAAATAACCAAATTACGGTGGATGCTAGAAGTGCGAGCACCAGTGTGCGCCATACTAATCTTTATGCTTCTACAGGTCGCGAAATGGCTCGCACGACCAGTGGTCGCTATGTAGGTATATATTATACTAATCGCGATTCTAAGTTTGTTACAACTGACAAAGGTGAAACCATTACTCGCAAAACTGCCAATAACTATCTTAACATTCCTGGTAGCGTTCTCGCGGGTATTGCTAATAAAATCGATATTACCATCGGTACAGCGGGCGATATTGTTATCCTCGATAAGGATATGCGTCAATCAGTAGCTGGCGCTAAAAACAGTGGTGATGTTACAATTACCGTGGATGCCAATGAGAGCACCGGCTTGAGTAAGGATTCTTTGACCTTTGGCAGTGAAAACTATGCCAACACCCTGTATGAACGCTATAATGCCATCCTTGATTTGATGAACGAATACGAAAAGGATGGCGCTAATTCTGCTGTTTACTTGGGCTATCAGGCAGAGGCTAATCGCATTCTCGAAGAAATGCTGACTTTGGGCCTTGCTGAAAGGGTTCCGGTAAAAGATAGCGATCCTCAGAATACTACTTATGTCCTTGAGCCAAAGGCGTCCTTATTAGTTGATTATGTTGAAAGTCCTGAATTAGTGGGCTCCGGTGGTAATATCACTGTGGATACAGATGTGTTCAAGAGCTCCGGTGGTACTGGCGTTACTAAGGCTCAGGGTACCCCGGTAATCAATATTACCAATAACACGAACTTAATGACTAAGGTAAACTCTATTATCGTGGGCGACCCCGGTGGCAAGCTGGTTTACAATGGCCAAAATGTGGATGGGGCAGATACTGCTGCCTTTAACCAAAGCATTAAAGCGCTCAATAAAGACAGTACTGATGCTGGCTTTACAACTATCGAGGCTGCGGACGGCGAATCCGGCGTTATCAATATTCATGGTAAGTATAACGGCAACTCGCTGAACTATAGCTTCACTGACGAAACAGGCTCTCATACAGGCAGCTACAGACCCATGGCCAATATTCAGATTCAGGGCAATATTTATTCTAAAGAGGGTACTGTAACTATTAAGAGTGATTATGACAGCATTCTTATGCAAGGTAAGGATGTTAAAGATGCCGTATCTGTTAGTGGCAGTACTATAAATATCATTGCGGAAAATGGCAATATTACCCAGGGCTATACTGATGGCATTGTAAGCATCGGTGGCGATGTGCGCCAGCAATATGATGCGCAGTATCAGCAAATAATTAAAAATTCCGTTGGACAATATACTTTGAGCTATGTTGACACTCCCATTGCCGATGGCAGCAAGGGTAGCGGAAGCTATATAGCAGGTGGCAGTGTTTATATTAATGCCTCCGATATCAACATCAATGGCGTTATCCAAAGTGGTTTTGGGGACTACTATGCCGATATTTCTGATGCCAATGTGCAGGATCGCATTACCCAAATCAATAATGCCTATACGGGCAAGGCTATTAGCGACAGCGTTGTCACTACTGGCGAGCAATACAAAATCATTGATGGGGGTGCTTATTGGGACGGGACTGCTCAATGCTATAAGTATCGCTTAAATGTGTACTATAATCCCTCCACGCAAAAGATTCTGGTGCAGAATGTGGATGCCGGCGGTGGTAGGATTTATCTCACCGGGCGCATTTCTAGCACTGGCAACGGTAAAATAATTTGTCTGGATGGTGTAAGCAATATCACTGTTAATAATACTACTAGCCATGATCTACAGGTGGGCGATTTGATTACCCATGAGGTAGCTGGCCTAGTAAGTATTACTGATACAGCTCAAGGTAAGCTAACGGAAATTACCAATGGCAAGGTAACTGTCAAAGACATTCTTGCCGGAGGCAAGATATCTTCTACTGAAACCTCTAACGACTTTACCGGCTCCTATAACTATGCTCCGCAAACGGGCTTGCGTTATACATGGACAACTGGTAAGGAAGTGACCACCTTTAACCGCTACAGCAAGGACTTTAAAGAAGGTGGCTGGGGCATGTGGGATAATGGTGTAGATACCGAAAAACTTGCTGAATGGACCACTACTAATAATGTACAGCCAATTGAAACAGGCCAGAAAAATAATAAGGATCGCGCTCCCGGCGAAACCATCAGATTAGATACTACTGCTGGTAATAATAGCTTTGTCACTGTAACTCATAAGAAGGTTACTGATAAGATCGTCAAAGAAAGCGAACGCAAGTACTCTACGGGTCTATGGGGTATCAATAAGCATTATGTAGTAACCTGGACTAGGACCACTGGTGACCTCTATACCTATGATGCCAGCGTTAAGGCGGATAACCCTATTAATATTAAATTTGTTGGCAATAATGCGGACAGCGGCAATGTCAACGTAACCTCCATTAACAATATTGAGTTGACCGGTACTGTGGGCAATACTGCGCTTTATGAAACCAAGGTCAACGATGTTGTCACCGGACGCAATGAAAAGGGTACGGTCAACATTACTTCTCAAAACGGCTCCTTGATCCAAAGCGGCGGTGCCCTGTATGGTGCCATTATTAATCTGTCCGCTGCCAATGATATGAAGAATGTAACTGTTGTTGCAGGTGATAGCGTTAATTTAAGTGCTATCAATACTATGAGAAATCGGAGTGATATTGCACAAAATAGTATTGATATTACAGTTAAGGGTGCATATTTAGCCAAGGGCAATCTGGCTTTAGGCAATATGGGCTCCGTGGTTACGAATAATGGTGTTAATAATGTGCCTATAAACGCAAGTGGAGCTAAGACCACAGGCGTGACTGGCTTGGTAAAAATTACGACAATTGGCACCGAGGGCAATATTTCCCAAAAGACTGGCAGCCTGATTGTATCCGACCGTATCGATTTAAATACTAATAATGGTTCTATTTATGGACAAAAGAATAGTGATGGCTCTGTTACCGCACTGAATCTCTATGCAGGGCAGCAGCCCATAGGCTTGGATACCTTGGACGCTTCTGTGAATGCTAGTGCCAAGGGTGATATCAATATTGAGCAAAAAGCCGGAAATATGCGCATTGGTCGCATTTATTCCGATGCAGGCGATGTAACCTTGACCGTTGCCGGGGGCAGTGTGGAGGATGCTCTGCCCTACGTATCCAGCGACCGTGGTGATGCTGATGATATGTTGGCTAAATGGCAGCGCTTGGGTATTATTGAGGCTGCTGGTGATAGTGAAAATGCCGCCATGTTGGCAGCGAAAAATCATCAGAACCAAAGTGCTGATAAGAGCGCTTACGAGGCATGGGATACTTACGCTTTACTGTATGCGGTGCAGGATAGTCTTATCAACCCGCAGGGCTCTTCCTTGCCAAAAACCTCCGACAAGGACCCCAACATTATTGGCCACAATATTACCATCAATGTGGCTGACAGTGCGGGACTGAATAGTGGTGTCGAAAAGAGAATCAATGTCTCTACCTTATTGGATAAAGAGGGCGATGTTTATACCCACTTGGATGACCTGAAGGCTTTGAGTAAGTTGGACGCTTCCACAAAGATTAATTGGGAAAAGGGCGAAGAAGGCACTTATGCAGTATACACGGAGACTATTCCCATTGGCATTCAGCAGAGCACAAAAACTGTAATTGGTGCAGATGGCAAGGCCGCCGTGGTTAATGGTTCTCTAACTATTCAATCTGCAGCTGATGCAGTGAATACTGGTAACATTTTCTTGCAGGGACGGGAGCAGAAGCTGGATGCTGATGGCGGCGTAAATGCCATCACCAGCAATAAGGATTTGTATATTAAGCAAATTTTGACCAAGGCGGGCGAGGTTACCGTGAACAGTTTGGGTGGTATTTATAATGCTACCAATGCTGCAGCAACCACTATCACCGGCAAGAATCTGGTGCTTACTGCTGCCCGTGGCTCCATTGGTACGGCTGCTAATCACATTACGACTAATTTGCTTGGTGCGGATAAGAGCGTTGATGGCTTAAGCGCAATTTCAAGCGGTAGTATTTATGTGGACCAGAAGGGTAGCAATGGTTTAATTGTGCGTAATATTTCCAGCGGTGGCGATATCTTTTTGGGCTCCAATACTAGCTTGTTGATGGGTATTGTTAATGGGGCAGATGTTGATAGCTACATTCGTGTGGAGAATAATGGTGATATTACCTTGGAAGCACGCGGTGGCAGCATTGGCGAGCTTGCTTACGAAAAGGATAAAGACGGCAATTTCAAGCTAGATGAACAAGGTAAAAAAATTGTTTCTCGTTATGAAAATAATGGTGTGCGCATTTTGAACTCCCCAAAGGCCAGCAGTTCCAATGCTGATGCCAATGTAAGCAATGTGACTTTGCGCGCTCGGGAAAATGTTTATGTAACAGGCGTGGCTAGTGTAGATGGCAAGACTGCAGTGGCACAGGGACCTGCAGGCACCTTGAATCTAACTGTCGAAGGCAAGAATAAAGCCGGCGAAGCCGTGACCTTGCAAAATGTGGGGATCTATGTGGATGGAGCCTTGAATTTAGAGACTTCTGTAATTGCTTCTCAAACTGTCAGTGCTTGTGTTACCGGAAATATAGAGCTGAATAATAATATTGGAATTGCTTCTGCTGACACCTATATCGGTAGTGGCAAGAATATGACTATCAACAATGCGCAGAACATAGTGGGCACTGACAAGCTGACCATGGAAGCATTGGATAATCTGACTATAAACGGTGTCACCGTCAACCTGAGCAGCAAGGAGATTGTGCTGCGTGCCGGCGATGAAGTGCGCTTAAATGCGGGCAGTCTAGATTCTGATGTGCTGAAGGTTTATGCAGGTGCATATCTGCACCAAAATGGAACGAAGGCAGAGGCGCAAGAGGCGCTGTATAGTGCAGGCGAGCAAATGCAGCTCAATAGTGGCAGCTTGACTGCCAACAAGGTGGAATTCCTGGGTATGGGTGAGCATATTAATGGCGTGGCCATTACTGAGAGTGCTTCCGGTTATAAGCTCGATGTTAGCGACACACTGATACTGAATACGAAGGGTGCAAATCTTGACAGCAAGCTGAATCAGCTGGTGAATGTGGTGGTGGACGCTGCTTCTAGTGGTACAATTTTGGTGGGCAGTGGCAATACTACGGATGCTGATTTGAAGGTTAGTGTACAAGCTGCTGCAGCGGGAGAAAAATTCCAAGGCAGTCTTACTGTGCATAATTATGATAACGGTACGGCCTTAGTCAATAAGATTGTGGTAAACGATGCTTTACGCGTTAATGGGGATGTAAGTCTGATTAACGAGGAGACGGATATTGTTTTGAGAGAAGGTGTTTTGGAGGCCAATACTGCGACCTTTAAGGCAACCGTTGGCGCTATTCGTGAGGCCGACAGTGGCTTTGAACTGAATGTGGCCGATGTGACTGCAATTGCTGCTGGTGATATTGCTTTGGATAGCACTGCTAACCAGCTGGAGAAGGTAACCTTGGCTAATACCAGTGGCAATATCGCTGTTGGTAGTGGCAGCCACCAAAATAATAATGATTTGACTGTTATCACCAATGGTGAGATCAAGGGTGATTTGCGCATTGCCAACTATGATGATGGTAGTGGCTTCGTGAATAATATTGCCTTTGCTGATGATTTGCAGGCAACGGGTGCTATCACTATACTCAACGAAGAAGCATCTATTAATGTTAATGATCAAGCGAGTATTGTGGGCAGGGCTGTTACCTTGACTGCTGCTAAGAATGTGCTAATGCAGGGCGGAACTGTGAAGGCCGCTGTTGCTGAGCTTGAGGCTGAAGAAAATGTACAATTGAACGGTGGTAAGATCAATGCTGGTGAGGTGACGCTACAGGCTGGCAATGATGTTGCATGGCGCGGCGGAACTGTTCAAGCGATGACTGTGACACTGGATGCGGACGGCAGCATTGTGCTTACTAGTGGTACTCTTGATGCACAGACCGCCAAGCTGAAGCTGCATGCTACTAACAATGATGCTGCGGGCAATATCATGGAAGCCGATGGCTTTGCTTTGCTGGCAGACGATTTGACTGTGCAAACAGCTGCTGGTGGTGAGAGGATTGGCTTGGATAGTAGGAAAAACGAGCTAGTGAACGTTGCTGTAAGCAACGTGGAGGGCCAAGTGACCATTGGCAGTGGTAACGCTCATAGTAGCGAGGCGTTGACTGTTACCACTGGCAGTGATGTTGTGAAGGGCGCGTTGAGCATCACTAATTACAGCGATGGCAGTGACAGCTTGAATGAGATTAAGGTGGCAGATAAGCTGCAGTCAACTGGCGCAATCAGTATCGTGAATAAGGAGTCTGATATTAATGTGGCCCAGGGCTCTGAAATCACCTCTTCTGCAAGCAATGTAACTCTTGACTCTGCTAAGAATATTTCTGTGGCAGGTAGCGTAAATGCCAATAATACAGTTTTGACGGCAAAAGGTGATGTAAGTGTAGAAGGTGCCATTTACACTACAGCTGACACTGATATTACCTCTGGAAAAGCAATTCATGTAGCTGGTTCTCTAAATGCTGAAAATGCAGCTTTGCAGGCTGGTTCTACTATCACAGTCAATAATATAACTGCTTCTCAAAAAGCAAGCTTTGAGGCAGGAGAAGACTTTATCCACAATGGTGGAGCTATCAATGCCAAGGAAGCAGTTGTTGTGGCACAGCACGATGTGCTACTGAATAGCGGTAGCATGGTGGCAACGGATAAGGCCAACCTAACTGCAGCCAGCGGAATTATAACCGAAAAAGCTGGCTATGTTGTGGATACTCCTGTACTGACAGCAGGTGCAGGTGGCACTATCGAATTGGGTAACAGTGCTAACCAGTTGGTAGATGTGGATGTGACTAAGGCTGGTGGCAATGTAACTATTGGCAGTGGTAACAGCAAGAGCAATAAGGCTTTGACTGTGGCTACAGCTGATGTAGTAAGCGGCAATCTTATAATCACTAACTTTGCAAGTGCAAACGATACGCAAAATAACTCTATTGTAGTAGCAGATAAGCTGCAAGCAACTGGCGACATTAAGCTCATCAATGATGAGGCTAACGTGGAAATCGTAGGCAGCGGTAGCGCAACTAATTTAGTTGCTGCTAACATCACTTTGCAATCCCAATACGATGTAATCCACAACGGTGGAACCATTACGGCTACGGACAAGGTCTTCTTGGAGGCAGATGGCAATATCCTTCTGCAAAGTGGCGCAATGCAGACCCGGAATCTGGATTTACTGGCCTTGGGTTATATCGATGAAATCTATGACAATAGCGTTGTAGATCCCAGTGGCTATACTCTCAAAGTGAGCGACAAATTAGAGGCTTTGGCAGGTGGCAGCTCCGATGACACATATGGCGTGGATTTGGGCAGCAGGTTCAACGAGCTGCATAATGTAGTCCTTGATTCTGACAATGGCAACATCATAGTGGGTAATGGCAATAAATCTGGTGCTGAGCTAAATGTTTCCGTACAATCCGGTCAGGTTGTTAATGGCAATATTTTGATTACCAATTACCAAGCTGGTGCACTCAATGATATCAACATCCAATCTGCTTTGCGGGCAACTGGCAAGATTAAGGTTGTCAACGAAGAGCAGGATGTGAACGTGGTTAGCGGAGCTATGGTTGATGCAACCGAGGTCGAGCTTTATGCAGTGCATGACGTAAATAATACTGCCAGCATTCACTCTGCCGAGCAGGTTTATCTGATTGCCGTAAACGACATCAATAACGCGGCAAGCATCACTTCTGGCAAGAATTTGATTCTGTGGTCCATGGTGGGGGATATCAAAAATGAGGGCACCATTCAAGCGGTAGAACGTATTGATATGGACGCTACCAAAGGCACAGTAT
>CAMFZA010000009.1 GCA_946002345.1 uncultured Phascolarctobacterium sp.
AAGCTTTGATTCTGAGCATAAAGGGTTACCAGACCGCTGCCGTGGTCGATCATGACGGCATAACCATAGCCGCCCAGCCAGCCACTATAAATGACCGTGCCAGAATCCGCCGCCATAATCGGCGTGCCATAATCCACAGCAATATCCATACCGCTGTGGTACTTGGTGGTGCCAAAAATCGGATGGGTGCGCCAACCAAAGTAGGAGGTGATTTCACCGCGACAGGGCCACATAAAGCGACCGGTGCCGCCGCTACTGGAGCTGCCACCGCCACTGCTTTCCATATTGCGCAGCATAGCGGTGATATTTTCGCTAATGGCCAAAAGCCGCTCATACTCACTTTGGCTTTGCTGCTCCTCCTCTTGGGCCTTGTACAGCATATAGGAGCGCTGCTCCTTCAGCTTATTGGCCCGAGCACGCTTAGCCTCCAGCTCCGCCTTTGTGCTCTTGATTTCCTTCATTTCCGCATCCAGCTGCTCCTGACGGGATTTGATTTCGGCCTCGTCCTTTTGCAGCTGCTGCAGCATGGCAATATCACTGCTGACAATTTTCTGCAGCAGGTACATCCGGGAAGAAAAATCCCCAAAATCCTTGGCTCCTAAAAGCACATCCAGATAATTTACCTGCCCGTTAATATAAATCTGCCGTAAGCGTTGACTGTAAATTTTTTTACGCTGCTCCACCTCGGCCTTTTTCTTGGCCAGCTTCGCCTGATTATCATTAATTTTAGCCTGCAAAGCATTGCTTTTAGCCTGCAACTCCCTAGCCTGGGCCTGCAGCTCATTTAGTCTGCTTTGAATTTCCTCCAAGCCCTCGCTGGCAGCAGCAGCCTTTTGGCGAGCCTTTTCCTTACGCTCCTGCATTTTTTGCATTTGGCTTTGTACTTCGTTGAGCTCTGCCTGCTTGTCATCCGCCTCACTGGCGAAGCCAAAGGCAGCAAACAAGGGCAGCAGAGCGAGCCACGCTGCCAAAGCCAAAGCCATAAGCCTTCCTTTCAGCATACCCTTGGCCTCCCTCACACCTGCAAAAATTTACGCAGGGAAATATAGCTGCCCAAGGCGCCGATACCTGTGCCTGCCACCAGCAAAAATACATCCACATATAAAAGCAAGGGATAGGTTGGCAGCAAAGGCAGAAAAGCCAAGGTGGCATGAATGCGCTCCAACAGTCCCGAATAAATGCTGTTGATAAAGAGTGAGGCCACAACGGCACCACAAAAGCCCAGGGTCATGCCCTCCAGCAGGAAGGGCCAGCGAATGAACCAATCGGTAGCCCCCACATATTTCATAATGATGACTTCCTTGCGCCGAGCAAATACTGTGAGACGAATGGTATTGCTAATAATAAACAAGGTGGCCATGGCCAAGAATACCACCAGAATAATGCCACCAAAGCGCAAAATCTTGGTCAGCTGGAAGAGATGCTCCACCACCTCCTGCCCAAACTTAGCCGTTTCTACCTTGGGCAGCTGACCAATTTGCGGAGTCAAAACCTTAATGCGCTCCGGACTATCCACCTGGATTTCAAAGGAATTGGGAAAGGGATTTTCCTTGCCCAAGCTGCTTAGTAGCTGCTGCTGATCTCCCAAACGCTTTTTAAAGCGCTCCAAGGCTTGCTGCTTGCTAACCTGGGTGACCTTGACCACACCCGGCATTTTGGTCAGCTTGTCCTTGACCGAAGCCAGCTCCTTAGCCGTGGCACTATCCTGCATATAGACGGAAACCTGCACCTGACTTTCCAGATATTGAGCCAAATTATTGGTATTCAAAAAAATCATCAGGAACATGCCCAAAACCAGCAGGGACACCGCCACCGTAGAAATGGAAGCAAAGCTCATGAAGCCGTTACGACGAATGGATTTATAGGTTTCTTTGACAAAGTAATCCATCGTACTAAATCTCATATCCGTAAACTCCTTCTTTTTCGTCCCGCACTATCCGTCCCTTTTCAATGGCGATAACACGCTTGCCCATGGCATCCACTACCTCCTTATCATGGGTAGCCATGACGATGGTAGTGCCGGTGGCATTGATTTCCTTAAAAATATCCATAATATCCCAGCTGGTTTCCGGGTCCAAATTGCCAGTGGGCTCGTCAGCAATGACAAAAACAGGGTCGTTGACTATTGCCCGGGCAATAGCAATGCGCTGCTGCTCACCACCGCTCAGTTCATTGGGATAAGCATTGGCACGATGGCGCAGGCCCACCAAATCCAGCACATTCATCACCTGACGCTTGATTTTGCGGTGGGGCGCTTCGATAACCTGCATGGCAAAGGCCACGTTTTCGAACACTGTACGGTCCGGCAATAAGCGATAATCCTGAAAAATAATGCCCAGCTGACGCCGCAAAAAAGGAATTTCCTTGGGCGTAAGGGACAAAATGTCTACACCATTGACAAAAATGCTGCCCGTAGTAGGCAGAACCTCTCGGAACAGCATTTTGATAAAGGTAGATTTACCGGCGCCGCTTGGTCCCACAACAAAGACAAATTCGCCTGGCTCTATATGTACATTGACGTCCTGCAAGGCCATGGCCCCACCGGGGTACACCTTGCTTACATCGCTCATAATCAGCACTACCTTCAAACTCCTTTCGTCAGCAAGGCCAGGGCCTGCTTGGCATTGAGCATAGCCTTCGACCGTAGCTTGTTCAGCCTACCGCGGCAATAGGTGGCCGGCGCCAAAGCCTTTTTCGCCGCAGCCACCACCTGGGTGGACTGCAAATTAGCTACACTGCCGGCAGTTACGCCGTTAATATCCTTCACAAAGCCATCAATTTTGGGGTCGTAGGACACGGCCACAAAGGGACGCTCCATTACTGCCGCAAAAATCAAGGCATGCAGCCGCATACCAATGAGCAGCTGAAAGTTACCCATGAGAGACAAAAACTGCTCCGTATCACAATCAGCCTTCAGCACCGTGCTACACTCCTTGTGTACCATGAAATGCTGCAGTCTTTCGCAGGCAGCCACGTCCACAGGATATTGCAGGGGCAAAATCACCACATGAGCATCGTATTCACAGCTCAAAATATCTGCTGCCTTGGCCAACTCCAAAAGATAGCGGTCATCCTCCTGCCATTTGCGCACAGAGATGGCGATCAGCATTTTGTCCTGGGGAACACGATACTCGTTTAAGAGCTGGCGCCCCTGCTCCCTGCCCTCCTGGGGCAAGGTCAGCACGGCATCCGCCGTCAGCTGCACCTTTTCCGCAGGGATACCAATATGGCGCAGCTCATACAAAGAATCCTGATCCCGCACGGTAATCAAATCCACATGGCTGCAAATAACCTTGGTCAGCTTCCGCAACAAACCACTGCGAATGGGACCAATGCCCTGGGCAAACAGCATCACCTTTTTGCCCAACACCAGCCCCAAGGCCAAAATTGACAAATAATATAACAAGCTCCGCTTGCTAGTCACATCCTGCAACAGGCTGCCACCGCCACTCAAGAGCAGGTCGCAGCCACGCAGGGAAGAAAAAATTTCTAATGGATTAAAACGATGAATGGAAGCTACACTATATTTTGCTGCAGTAAACTGGGGATTACCCGAAATTACCGTCAGCTGCACAGATTTTTCTGTGCTGCGCAAAGCTTTAACGATCGCGGCCAACATAGCCTCATCTCCGGCATTGGCGAATCCATAGTATCCGGAAATCACGATCCTGCTCATTGCACCCAATATCTCCTTTGCAGCTTTTCACCCAAAAACAGCAGCAAGCTTACACCAAGAATGCTGACAATACCAAAAATAATACCTACTGCGTAACCATCCAAGGCCCGCACAAAGCTCATTACCACAGGGGTCCGCATGTGGCAGAAGGTTTGCACCAAGCTACCCTGACCAATAACCGCGCCACACACCAGCACGAACTGCCACCAACGGGGTGCACATTTATACACTGCCAACACCGTCAGGAAAAAGGCCGGATGGCCAATCATAAACTCCTTTTCCCGGGGACGAGCATACATCACCTGCTCAAGGAAGGCACGCATCTTCAATTCGATGGCCGGCACGGGCACACCGCCGGTGTGACCACTGCGACCTACAAAATAAAAGGCGATGAACAAAAACACAAACAGCACCGCCACATGCTTAAAGGTTAAGCCCGTATCTAAAAGGCTGTTAAGCTTTTGCAGTAAGCTTTTGGCACCCTTGCCCACCACCTGCAGCATGTCGTAACGCTTCAGATACAGCACTGCGGTGAGCACCACAGGCATAATAAAGGTCAGCTTAACACCACGATAAATATCGATCTCCAGCAGGAAGCGACTATCTGTCAAAATGGCGGATAGGAAGGCCGCACCCACCAGGGACAGGGCAATGGCCAAGGCCAGCTGCCACATAGCCTGCCAGATGATTTTTAGTAAGCCATTGTTACTGGTGTGGTTTTTATCCCAAATACTCATCATGAAGCTCATGGAAAGCACCGGGAAAACACTGGCTGCCGCCAAGGCTAGCAGCTGACGGGTCAAGAGTCCGCGCCCCAGCATTAAAAGGCCACAGCCTACAGCGGCAAGCACTGCCCACAAGGCCAGCTCAGTTTTGCTGCTCCAGTTAAAGAGCAGGCTGCCGTACAGCACCACGCCGGCCACAATAGCCAGCACCAGAGGAAGCCACATGGTCTTGGAAGGGAAATAAGGGGCAAAAGCAGCATCGCTGCTCAGGTCGTGGAAAACCCCTGCCTGACCAATGGTGTAGCCACGAGCCTCCACATTAGCCTTAATATCCCGCACATACTGTAAATTAATCTGCATAATATCCTTACCCTCCACGGGAAGCAGGAAGGGACGGATATAGTTGACGCGAATATTGCGCTCCTCATCGGTCAAGGCCCAACGATGCAGCGCCGTAGCCACCGAAATCTTCTTCTGCTCCACCCCATCAATAACGTAGGAGCGGGCAGCCTTATAATTATTAAATTCAGCTAAAGGAATCAGGCCGTCTATTTGCGCAAAGCGCAGCTGGGTGTAATGCTCCAGCATCACGAGAGTCATGTTGTGTTCTCGTAGCTTCTTGCCCAAATATTCCACCTTATCAGGATAGCCCACACTTTCCATGCCGCCGGGCATCCAGGCCTGCACCTTCACCCCTGCCTTGTCAATACGTTTAAAAATGCTATCAATTTGCTCTTCACGCACATTGATATAGTTTTGGGGACGCACAATCAGCCCAAAGCCCATGTCTGCCAGCTTTTGCATATCCCGTACAGGCAAGCCCAGGGGTGCCTGCAAAAGGCCATGGGGCTCATCAAATTTGCCATCCGGCAAAAGCTCGGTGCTACCTACCACCCGGATGATTTGCGGCTCGCTGCTCACAAGTTCCACTCTGTCCTGACCATAGCGCAGTACCAAATCCTCCAGCACATCGGTCAAAACAGCAGGATTACTGCCCGCCGCCACAAAGGCTGCATTACGAGTAAGCTTTGCCGCCGGTACAGCCGCAAAAACGCCCTTATCAGCGCCCAGGCTGGTGGCCTTGCGCAGCTCCTCGGTGGTAGTGCTGTAGATTTCGCCCTTTTTGGTAAGGCGCTCCAGGGTAGTATCAAACAGCATCAGGGAGTTGATGCCTGCCCTTTGAAAATCACGCAGCACCTGGTCCTCGGGCAAGCCCTGCAAAATTGCCAGCTTGCGCAGACTCTCGTATTCCATAGCTAGTTCCACAGTATTGTTGGCCTGCTCCACCTTATGCCTCTGCCAATTAAGCCACAGAGCACTGATGAGACCCACAACAATCACTGCTATGAGCACAGGATTATAACGATGCTTCATTAACTTCACCTGCACTTAAATCAAATCTTCTTTTGCTGGCTACGCAAATATGCCTCTACAAAGGGCATCAAATCACCATCCATAACGGCGCCGATGTTGCCTGTTTCACAGCCGGTGCGATGGTCCTTGACCATGGTATAGGGCTGGAACACATAGGAACGAATCTGGCTGCCCCATTCAATGTTTTGGTAATCGCCTGCCAAATCGCTGACAATGGCATCCTGCTTAGCCTTTTCATATTCGTATAATTTTGCACGCAGCATCTGGGTGCATTTTTCACGGTTTTGGATTTGGGAACGTTCCTGTTGGCATTGCACCACGATACCGGTAGGTTCATGGGTCATGCGCACAGCAGAGGAGGTTTTGTTAACGTGCTGGCCACCGGCGCCGCTAGCGCGATAGGTGTCCACACGCACCTCGTCCCAGTTAATTTTTACATCCACATTATCGTCCAGCTCGGGCATAACGTCGCAGGCCGCAAAGGAGGTGTGACGGCGGGCGTTAGCATCAAAGGGAGAAATACGCACCAAACGGTGCACGCCCTTTTCGGACTTTAAGAAGCCATAAGCGTTGTGGCCGTTTACCTGGAAGGTGGCGCTCTTTACGCCCGCCTCATCACCGGGCTGATAGTCCAGCATCTCCAGGGCAAAGCCGTTTTGCTCTGCAAAACGAGTAAACATGCGCAGCAGCATGCTGGTCCAGTCCTGGGCCTCGGTGCCGCCGGCACCGGCGTGCAACGTAATAATGGCGTTATTGGCATCATATTCGCCGCTCAGCAGCATGCCCAGCTCCAAATGCTCCAGCTCCTCACGGCATTTGGTCAAGAGCTCATCCATTTCCGGAATCATGCTCTCGTCATTTTCTTCGGCAGCCATTTCCTGCATAATTTCCAGCTCGTCCACACTGTCGGCCAGCTTGTGGAAGCCATCCACTTCCTCCTTCAGTGCGTTAACGTCCTGGGCAGTCTTTTGTGCCTTTTCCGGGTCGTCCCAAAAGGTGGGATCCCCCATTTTATGCTCTAATTCGGCAATGCGGTCCTCTTTGACAACGATGTCAAAGAGATCCCCTCATTTCCTCTAATTTTGCTTGCAAGTTGGCAATCTCAGGCTTGTACTCTTCGATTAACAAAATTCATTCACAACCTTTCGTTTAGCAAATTTAGTTATTTGAACTTTGTCCATAAGCAGCCATCTACTTCGTCACGGCTCCTAGGAGTACTATTTATACGCCGTCGTCGCCGTTCCTCGTATCTGACTACTTCTGAACAAAATTTATATTATCGACCTTATTATAATAATTTTAAACCTCTTCAGCGCCGTGCTCTTCAGATTCAGCAAGATGATCATCGGCTGCCTGGGCAATTACGTTGACATGGTAAATGTAACGCACTACATCGTCCTGAATAGCATCAATCATAGCCTCAAACATGTCGTAGGCTTCAAATTTATATTCCACCAAGGGATCCTTTTGGCCATAAGCGCGCAGGCCCACGCCCTCACGCAGCATATCCATAGCATCCAAATGCTCCATCCAATGGTTGTCCACAACCTTGAGCATAACCAGGTTTTCTAATTCGCGCATGAGCTCGGAGCCAATGGCCTCCTCACGCTGCTGGTACCAATCAGCAGCCACCTTGTGCAGGTGCTCATCCAGCTCCTCACGGCTCAGGGTTTGCAAAAAGTCCACAGTCAAGAGACCGCGAGGTGCATAGAACTCTTCGGCGTACTGAATCAAGGCCTTCAAATCCCAGTCCTCGGAATAAACCTCGGGCGGTGCATACATAGCCATGGTGCGGTCCACAACCTTTTCCACCATTTCCTTAATGTTACCGCTCAAATCCTCCTGACGCAAAATCTTCTTGCGTTGTGCATAAATAACCTCGCGCTGTTGGTTCATAACATCGTCATATTCCAAAACGTGCTTACGAATGCTAAAGTTACGTGCTTCCACCTTCTTTTGGGCGTTTTCAATGGACTTGGTTACCAGGCTGTGCTCGATGGGTTCATCATCCTCCATGCCCAGCTTATCCATAATGCCAGCAATATTGTCGCTGCCAAAGAGGCGCATCAAATCGTCCTCCAGGCTCAGGAAGAATTTGGAGGAGCCAGGGTCACCCTGACGGGCACAACGGCCGCGCAGTTGGTTATCAATGCGGCGGCTTTCATGGCGCTCGGTGCCGATAATGTGCAGACCGCCCAGCTCTGGCACACCCTCGCCCAGCACGATATCCGTACCACGACCTGCCATGTTAGTAGCAATGGTTACAGCGCCATATTGGCCGGCCAAAGCGATTATTTCCGCTTCCTTTTCATGGTATTTAGCGTTCAAAACATTGTGAGGCACGCCGCGACGCTTCAGCATAGCGCTGAGCTCCTCGGATTGGGCAATGGAGGTGGTGCCCACCAAAACAGGCTGACCAGCCTTATGGCAATCCTCGATTTCCTTCACAGCTGCTTTATATTTAGCCAGACGGGTCTTGTAGATTACGTCCGGAGCATCCACACGAATCATGGGTTTATTGGTAGGAATAACTACAACGGGCAGGTTGTAAATCTTCACAAATTCCTGCTCCTCGGTCTTGGCAGTACCGGTCATACCAGCCAGCTTCTTGTACATACGGAAGTAGTTTTGGAAGGTGATGGTTGCCAAAGTTTGGCTTTCGCGCTCCACCTTTACGCCCTCTTTAGCCTCGATGGCTTGGTGCAGGCCCTCGGAGAAGCGACGACCAAACATCAAACGGCCGGTGAACTCGTCAACAATAATAACCTGACCATCCTTCACCACGTAATCCCGGTCACGATGCATCAAGGCCTTAGCCTTCAAGGCGCACATAATCTGGTGGGAATAGTCCACACCATGCTCATTATCATAAAGGTTTTTAATGCCCAGCATTTTTTCAGCCTTGGCAATACCTTTCTCGGTAGGAGCAACCTGACGTTGCTTTTCGTCAACAGTATAATCTTCATTCTCGGTCATCTTGTCCACAACCTGGGCCATAATGCGGTACAGGTCGGTGGATTTTTCGCCGGGGCCAGAGATGATCAACGGGGTACGAGCTTCGTCGATTAAGATACTGTCCACCTCGTCGACGATGCAGTAGTTCAGCTCCCGCTGTACCATTTGGTCCTCGCTTACTACCATGTTATCACGCAGGTAGTCAAAGCCAAACTCATTATTGGTACCGTAGGTTACGTCCGCAGCATAGGCAGCCTTGCGATCAGGATAATCCATATCATGAACAATCAAGCCCACGCTCAGGCCCAAGGCCTTATAAATACGGCCCATATCCACGCTGTCGCGACGAGCCAGATAATCGTTGACAGTAACAACGTGTACGCCCTTGCCGGTCAAGGCATTCAAATATACGGGCAGGGTTGCCACCAAGGTTTTACCTTCGCCAGTACGCATTTCGGCGATTTTGCCCCGGTGCAACACCACGCCACCGATGAGCTGTACATCAAAATGACGCATGCCGGTTACGCGCTTAGAGGCCTCGCGCACTACAGCAAAAGCCTCCGGCAGAATATCATCCAGGGTTTCGCCCTTTTGCAGACGTACCTTGAATTCACTAGTTTTTGCTGCCAAATTAGCAGAGCTTAAGCTCTCCATGCTCTTTTCTAAGCTATTGATCTTATCAACGATAAGGCGAATATTCTTTAATTCCTTCTCGTTGGGGTCACCAAAAATTTTCTTTAAAATGCTATCGAGCAAAACGATCACTCCTTAAATTCATGTGTAACAAAAGACTATACACCTAATTGTATATTATATCAGAAGTGACCTGAAAATGCAAAAAAGCCGAGGCTTTTTCCTCAGCTTTTTTGTGAAGTTTACGTAAAGCACGCTCTAAGCATCTGTATCCTATAGTAAAGCGTAATCTCTGCGTTTGCATTTTGCATAAAAATGAAAGTAGGCTTTGCCATTTTTGGCATAGAATTGTGGTATTTTGGGATATTTCCGCTTGTCTACTGAACAGCAACAAATATACTGAAATTTTATACGTAACGAAACGTTACTCGAAACAGGTGTTCGTTGTATATACCAGCTAAAATCTCACCGTGTCCAAATGCTCAGGCAAGAATCCCACCACAATCTGCCGGCGTTCATCATCAAAGAAAAAGTAAATGCGCACCAGATGCTCAGTTTTATTACCTGCCTTAAGGTGGTAATCCATGGCCCTATTCACTACGGCGCCACCCTTAGTGCAATAACCGGGCAGCTTATATTGGTTTGCAAAGGCAGCAATACTGCTATCGCTATTGGGAGTAACCGTGAAGCCGCGCTGGTACTTAAGAGCTGTTCTATTCAGCAGCTCTTCCTCGGTCAGGTCACCATAACGATTTTCCCAATAATCTGTTGCCAAATATTCTAGAGCATCATAAATAAGCTCAAGTCTATCCGCATTTATAGAAGCAGCTTCTAAAGCAGTGAGAGCTCTTGGATGCAGCACTAAATGGGGCGAAAGCTCATTTTGAGCCCATGTAGGGAGCTCTTTTTTTGTTCTCGGCCGCAGCACCCGTTGCTGTAAAAACTGAATATATGCGTCCTGCTCCGCCAGCTTTCTTTCCAGCATAGCCTTGACTCTGACAGCCTGCTCCTGCTGCTCATCAAGGCGCCGCTCCGCCATGTTCACCAGCTGCTCGTACTTATGCAGCTGATTTTCTAGCTTGGCAATTTCTACATTTTTC
This sequence comes from uncultured Phascolarctobacterium sp., assembly GCA_946002345.1. GTDB lineage: Bacteria > Bacillota > Negativicutes > Acidaminococcales > Acidaminococcaceae > Phascolarctobacterium_A. Next base: position 10,464 of record CAMFZA010000009.1, read on the forward strand.
TCCTGCACCTGAGCCTGCCATTTAACATCACGCATACTCTGCTCCGTGGCAAAGCGTTCTGCCTGCTTAGAGCTATAGGCCTTGGCTTCCTCAGTACTATGGACCAGTGCATCACGGGCACCACTCAAAAAGTATAGCTCTCCAAAATCCACACTTTTTCCACGTGGATATGTATAGAGCATTTTATTCAATTTGCTTACGTTCTGCTCTGCTTCACTAATTGGAAGCACCCTTTTAGCACCTCTAAAGCACTGTGGCTCAATAATCAAAATATCGCCATCTAAAAGCTCCACCCCTTCTAGCTCCCGTAGCTTGGGCAAAAGCTGGGGCTCAACTACAAAAGTATGGGCAAAGCCACAAAAGCTAGCCCCTACTCGTTTAATATTGTAGGGCGGCAATACATATTCCAATTTTTGCTTTTTGGCCTTAGCCAGTACCTGACTCCTTTGGGAAGCCAAGGGATTGCGCGCCAAAATTCGAAACTCGTCTATGGGTTTAGCTAGCAGGGGTGGGGGGTCGTGTAAGGCTGGGTTGCCGTCTGCTTTAGCCTGCTTCTGCTTGTTTTTGGGAGCAAGCCTATCCACCAGCTCATGCTCCACTACAATCGGTCTTAGCCTGTTGCCACACTCATCAAATTTGGCATTGGTTTTGTCTTGGGACAAATCCTCCAGACTCAATCCCTCCAAGGGCAGTCCTTCCTCCACCATTTTGGGCACCTTAGTAAAAATTACGCATGGCAATTGGTTCTTTGCATTATGGCAAAGCTGCAACATGCTTTTCAGCTTATCCAGCGTATTAATGCTTTTATATCTTGGCAAAAGCGAAACAACCTGCCTAAGTCCAAAATCTGGATTATTATATAGCTTCTTGACGAACGCTGGACGATAGACATCTGCCATAGGACTGTTTTCCGGATCAGAAATCACTGTCTGCACGCCACATTCCAGACTGTCATCTTTTACCAGAAAGGCAACATTAGTTTCGATAATGCGGCCAGCCACGGGCTTGCGCTGCTGCTGGGGATTACCTGGGTCCGAGCCTAAGTCCGGCTCGGTAATCTGTAAAGTCCACATCCCTTTTTCCGGTAAAGAAATAATATCTATCACAAAGCCATAATTCAAATGCGCTGAACACAAATCCTGCACAGCAAAATCTGCATATGCCTCAGGCTCCGGTGTTTGTAAAGCCAGTGGTATATCTCCCCCAAGACGCAATCTAAGCCAGCTGAGCACTGTAAGTGCCCCCAGCTTTAAGCCATCCAGGGGCGTTAGCTTAGAACTATCCATCACAGCATATAACTGATAGGTTGGATAGAGATGATTACGCAAAAGCCTAACCACAGTATGTAAATCTTTCAATTCAATCAACTCTTTCTACCCAATCTCCTTGGCTGCGCAGCCACATGTCCACGCCTTTGCCAAAGACTTCGGCGCTAATGAGATAGCCTTTTTCACCCTGCTCAATAATCTGTGCGGTAGGCAGTCGGTCCAGTACAGCCTCTACGCTGTCGCCATGGAACCAAAACTTGATTTTTTGCAGCTTGCCACCGTACATAAACTGCACTCTTTTGCGGAACTCCCCTTCTTCAAAGCGGTCCTGATAGGGCACATGAAAATGCTCCGGCAAAATTTCAAAGCTGCTAATGCGGTCCATGCGGTAGATGGTTGGAAACGGGTCATTTTCCACTTCGAATCGCAAGCCTTGGGACTGCTTTTTGTCGATAAAGCCAATCAGGTAAAAATAGAACTCCGAAAACATTATACCCACGGGCTTGAGCAAACGTTGCACAACTTGGTCATCACCGGCACGCCTATATTCTATGCGTACTAGCTTATGCTCACGCACTGCCGTGGAAAGCTGCCACATGGGCCCCAGATAATTGGTCTTATGCCGCGGCTCCACGTAGTGATACTTTTCGTTGGCAATCAAATCGCTCACCATACGCTTGTTTTCCTTGGGCACGCAACACTCAATGAGCTTGTCCAAAATTGGGTTCAGCTCCTGCTTGGTAAAGGCACGACTTTCCAGCAAAATTTTCAGCACCGCAAAGACTTCCTCGTTGCTCAGCACCTGCCTGATGGCTGGCTGCAGGCGGTACCCCTTCACCCTGCGGTCGTAGACCAAATCCTGCACATAGCCTGTTTTTTCGCTTTGGTCGTGCAAAAAAGCACGAATGTCCTCTATGTCCCTTAGGATGGAACGGGTGGAGCAGTTAAAATGCTTCGCTTCCTCCTCTTTATAGATTACCTTCCCCTCTGCCAAAAGGGAGTAAAAATAGAGGAGTCTGTCTTTAATTAGCCTTATCTGGGACATAGAATCACCTCGCGAATGAAACATTATATTCCATAAACTCTTTTAAGGTACTGCTCAAATCGTGGAACGGTGAAGCTAATCTCCCCTCGATTAGTTGCATAAATAAAACCTTTATGAATAAGCTGAGCCCTTATGGGAGCCACACGATTATAGCTTCCACCCATGATTTTAGCAACCTGACTTGTTGGGCAAGGCAAAACTCCACACTTCACCATAGCCCTCATAAACTCCAGCTCTTTCTCGCTTGCCCTATCATGGCGCACCTTAAAAAAGCTTTCATCCAAAGCATTAATAAACGGAGCACATGCATCGTTAACACTATTTAAAGTTATTGTTTTGGTTTGTTTATCAGCAAAATTCCATACCTGCTGCCCATATTCTTGCAGGAAGTACGGATAGCATTCCGTATGACGCACAATTTCTGTCAATGCATTCTCTTCGTAGGACACCCCTAGCTTAGAGGCTGGCTTAGTAAGTGCCAGCTTAGCATCCTCTTCCTCTAGCTTGTCCACTGGCACAAACTTAAACAGTCACTCCGCATAAGACTTAATATCGCCAGCTATTTTGGCAATCTTAGGCAAACCAGCTGCAAAAATCACCAGTGGCAAGCCTAACTGATTACATCTATGAATAGCGGCCATAAGTGCCTCAAACTCATCATCCTTAAGATATTGAACTTCGTCAATAAAAATGACAGCGCCGCTACCTATTTTTTGACCAACCTTTCCTAGATGCACAAAGAGCTCCATAAGGTCGTTTTGCTTATCACCTGTGTCAGCAATACCCCTTGCTTTAAGCATTTCCGGATTGACGCCAATGCTGGTATCTCCTTCCTTGCTGTAAAAAAGCTGAAAAGACGTGGTTACACTTTTGGCAAGCTCAACTTACTGCTTCGCCTTTTCCACAACGCTCATCTTACGCAACAGCTTGCTCACATACAGGGAAATACTGGACATGAACTACCCATTCTCCAAGGCCTCAATGTGCTCATAATATATCTGATTCTCTTGAGCAATGTTTTCAATTTCAGACAGCAATACAGTCTTACCCACGCCACGCAGTCCATAATAGACTACAGAACGAGTGACATAGCCATTAGCCACATATGCTAAAACATCCTTGGCTTCTTCAAAAAGCTGCTCACGACCGGCCAGATAACGAGGCACCATACCCTCACCAGGAGTATATGGATTGATTCTTAGTGTCATGTTCACAGCAAGCACTCCTCTCAACACTCTATAACAATTGTACACTAAAAATTGCTTATGAACATCACTTGCAACAAAATTTTCCTTATTATAGTGTGAGGATGCAATAAGTCAATAACACATACTCTTCCAATACCATGATACGGTTACCAAATGTTATTATTTTCTATTATATGAGTGATCACTCATACCCCGAAACGCGGTGCGGAGCATATGTTTGTTTTCTGAGTTGGAACTATATTAGATTATCCTTACTAGAGACAATGGATAAGAAAAAATATCATTAATACAACCGCAATCCACATATTTTTTTGCTGGTACTGTCTATAATTTTGCGCAAATTTTTTCTTGTTCAATAGATATAGCAATCCAAGTAGCCTTGACGAGCCGTGTCGCGTGCGTAACGCTCAGCTTACACCAGTTTGTCAGCTTCTGCGTACAGAATGGCGTTAAGGTTTTCCTCAACACTGTTTTTTACAAGAGTTTTCAATTCATTCTGGATATTTTTACCATTTAATTGTATAGTGTACCAGAAATAGTTCCTACCTCTATTCAAGTTTTATATGGTAACTTAATTGTAAGCAAAGGTAAGTTCTATGTCCATCTTTTTTGTGAATTGAATTTGCGCAACTTATTATACGTTATCAATACTTCCCATTAGCTATTATAAGTCTGACAATTTTAATTTTCAATAATACACTTATTATCATTTGGAACGGAGCGGGTGGAACAGTTGAAATGTTCCACCCGCTCCATTCTAAAAACATGAATTTAATAATTCTTTATCTTGTGCATATGATAACAAATTGTGAAAGGCATTGCTCTATCCTAGTAATACATATATTATTTATTTAACATATCCAATCTTTTTTTCGACAAAACATCACCTAAATCAGCTGCCTCTTCATAGAACTCAATTGCCCATTGTAAATCATGTTTCTCTAACTCTTTGGCAACTTTACGCAGTGCTTTTGCATCTTCAGCATCTGCTAATTTCCATAATAGTTCAGCAAGGTCTTCTTCACTTAAACAATGTTCATCTATTTGATTTTGAACAGATTCTTGGCTCTGTGCTGATATTCCACCTTTATTTTCGGTAATGGTTTGAGGGCCTTCAAATTCTTCTTTTGTTTTATTACTAGAACTGCCATTATAAGGGTCAGTTAAAGAATAAACTCCCACAGTACGCAGTCTATTTCTTGCTATTTCGTAACCCAAATAAGCAGAAGCATTATAAAACTTTATTGCATTATCTATATCACCTTTTTCTTGTAAAGCATACCCTGCTTCATATAAATTTTTAGTATCTTTGCTATCTAAAAGTACGTCATATATGTCCTTATAATCATCAGTATTATTAATGGCTTTTTCCAAGCAATTTTCTCCTAGATCATCGTCTTGATTTTCACTACTATTAATCAAAGCCGAACGATCACCCGCTAAAAAAGCTCTCGTGTTTTCCAAGACATAATCAGATTTGGGATCCACTTTTCCTTCCTTTGTTAATATAGGTGTATCCAAAACAGCTTTTACTGCGATAGCCACAGACACGCACTCAGCAACAACTTTTTGTTCATTAATATTAAACTTAGAGTAATCAATGCCACTTGTACGTATAACAGACCTTAAATCATAAACCAGGGGATTCAGCAAATAATTTAAGTCCGTTAATATACTTTTAAAAGCATCCGCCCTTTTTGTCATACCATTA
>CAMFZA010000010.1 GCA_946002345.1 uncultured Phascolarctobacterium sp.
GCTTATGACTATCAAAGAGGCGAGTCAAGTAACAGGTGTGTCGGCAGATACGCTGCGGTATTACGAGCGCATTGGGCTTATTCCGGCAGTACCACGGAACGAAAGTGGCATTCGCAATTATGATGAAGCTAGCATTGGCTGGATAAATTTTATCAAATGCATGCGTGGAGCAGGACTACCCATAGAAGCACTTATCGAATATGTCGCTCTTTGCAAGGAAGGTGATAAGACAGAAGCGAGTCGCAAGGCTATTCTCATAGAGCAAAGGGATATTTTGCAGCAGCGTATAGAGAGCTTGCAAAATACTTTGGTTAAGCTAAATTACAAAATTGATAATTATGGGCATCTTAATCAAGAAGCCATTAAAAATATTAAATGGAATGAGTAAGAAATATTTGCAAGAAATGCTTGACTTAGAGTTTACTCCAAGGATTAGTATAAAAGCGTGGATATCAATGCTAAAAAAACTAATCAAAAAGGAGTACATTATGAACAAGAAAAAATTCATGCAATATTTAATGCTATCCTTGGCCTGCGGGACTTTTTTCGCTCTTGGTAATACTAATACCGCTTGGGCAGCATCAGCACAAATCACTGCCCCGGCAGAAACGATTGTAGCGAGTCAATTAGATAATCGTTGGGATAAAAAGTTCCCGGTTAATGCTAATGTCAAGCAGCAAAAAATCACTTTCCATAATCGCTTTGGCATTACCTTGGTTGCCGATATGTATGTGCCGAAAAATATGCACAAGGGCAGCAAGCTGCCTGCCATTGCTCTGGCAGGACCTTAACGGGCCGAACAGGAGCAGGCGTCCGGTCGCTATGCTCAGGAGTTGGCCAGTCGCGGCGTTGTAACCATTGCCTTTGACCCCTCCTTTACTGGTGAAAGCGCCGGCTTTCCTCGCAATACTACCTCACCTGATATCAATACGGAAGACTTTTTAGCTGCAGTGGATTATTTGAGCAATAATGAGCTAGTTGATGCAGGTAAAATTGGTATCTTAGGCATCTGCGGTTGGGGTGGATTTGCTTTGAATGCAGGTGCTCAGGACCCACGTATTAAAGGCATTGTGGCCTCCACCATGTATGATATGAGTCGCGTTATTGAAAATGGTTATTTTGATGAGGGCAAGGATCCTGAGGTATTAAAAAAGGAACGCATGGCTGCTCGCAAACAGCTGGCTGCTCAAAGAAGCTTGGACTACAAGAATGGCTATTATGCCATGGCCGGAGGAGTGCCGTTACAGGTAACGGAAAAGGACCCACAGTTTGTGCGTGATTACCATAGCTATTATCAAACCGAGCGTGGTCATCATGAGCGTTCCTTTGGCTCTACTACTGGTGCTACCTTGAGCTCCGTGTTGAACTTCATGAATGCACCTATTAATATGTTTATCGATGAAATCGAAGCACCGGTACTGCTGGTACATGGGGAAAAGGCTCACTCTCGCTATTTTAGTGAGGCTGCTTATAAGAAATTAAAGGGCGACAATAAAGAGCTTTTCATTGTGCCCGGAGCGGTGCATACGGATTTGTACGATAAAATGGATGTTATTCCTTTTGACAAGATTGAGGACTTTTTTAAGAAAAGTTTAAGGTAAAATAAAGATGCTCACAGCTGAGGCGGTGGGCATTTTTTTATTGCTGCCTAGAAAGATATTCCTGAACCAGCTCGAGTTATGGTATTATAGAAGGCAAAGAGGGTGATGTAATGAACTTTCGTATTCTGCAATATTTTCTTACGGTGGCAAGGGAAGGCAATATAACCAAAGCGGCGGAGCTTTTGCATATTACTCAGCCCACCCTTAGCCGTCAGCTGATGCAGCTGGAAGAGGAAATGGGCGTGCAGCTTTTTGAGCGCAGCCAGCATCGGATTAAGCTGACTCAGGCGGGTGAGCTTTTGGTCCATCGAGGCAAGGATATCCAAGAAATGGTCGAAAAAACTGAGCTTGAACTCAAGGATACGGAGAGCAATCTGCATGGGAATATTGCCTTTGGTGCAGGTGAGCTTAATAATATTAATCTTTTGGGAGATATACTCCGTGACTTCCAAGCCCAATATCCCGAAGTAACCTTTGATATTTTTACTAATACAACGGATATTATGCAGGAACGCATGGAAAGGGGGCTTTTAGATATTTCCTTGGCTGTGGAACCAATAGATGTGGAAAACTATGATTATATAGCTCTACCCCAAAAGGAGGTCATGGGAGTTTATATGCGGGCTGATTCACCCTTGGTAGCCAAGGCAAAAATAGCTGTGTCCGACTTAATAGGTAAGCCACTGCTTTTGCCATCCCGCTTGCAGGTGCGGAGCAAGATTTTGCATTGGCTTAGCGGCAGTATTGCCCAGATGCGCATTGTGGGAACCTGTAATCTGGTGGGTAATGCGGTGATGCTTACGGAGCGCAACGGGTATTATAGTGTGGGGGTTTGTTATATGCCTGTTTTAGAAAGCAGTGTGTGCTTTAGACCCTTAGAGCCTGCCATTGAACAAAGGGTAGTGCTGGCTTGGCGTAAGGGGGCCAAGCAAAGCAGAACTGTGCAGCGCTTTATCCAGTTTACAAAATGCTTTTTAGGCATGGAATAGTCCTATAATTTAAGTATTAGACATATTAAAAGCATAAAACTATAATTTAGGTATGTAGAGCAACGGCTTTACATTCATGTTTTTTTGTTGTTGAAAGGTTGCTTGAGAGTGTCAAATTGAAAATTAGTATGAAGGAGGAAAAAGGATATGCAAAGTCAGATTAAACAATTATGCAAAATGACTGCCATATGCACATTATTAATGAGCACCTTAAGCTTTGGTGCTTTGATAGGAGGAAATAAGGTAATGGCTAGTAATCGTAATGATGCTGCTTGCAGGAGTATGGAACAGCTATACAACAATCCACAGCAGCGTATAGTGGCAGATGATAATGAATTGAACAGCATCATGAGCAAATTTATCTATGCTGATATCAATGAACAAAGCAAGCTGCCCGCATGGTCTAAGGAGTTGTTAAAGCTTGCTGTATTAACTGCCAATAATACGCCGGAGGAAATTCCTTTGCACGTGCAGGGTGCTTTGGAGGCAGGCGCAACGCCTACACAGATTCGGGAAACTATCATTCATACTTTGCCCTATGTGGGCATGAGCAGGGTGCAGCCAGCCTTGAAGGCCATGTATAAAGCCTTCGAGGAGAATGACGTAAAGCTGCCCTTGGCCAATAATGGTACCGTAACCGATGAGACTCGTCACGAAGCGGGCCTAGCAGTACAAAAGGAGATTTTTGGTTCTGCTATCGATAAAATGAATGCTAGTGCCCCTGCTGACCAAAAGCATATCAATTACAATCTTTCTGCTAATTGCTTTGGGGATTTTTACACTCGTAAGGGCTTGAGCTTAAAGGAAAGGGAGTTAATCACCTTTACGGCAATCATTGCTATGGGCGGTTGTGACCCACAGGCCGAGGCTCACGTGACTGGCAATTTGGCGGTGGGCAATACTAGGCAGCAGCTTCTTGATGCGGTTACTATTGCCTTGCCATACATTGGCTATCCTATTACTTTAAATGCTATAGCAGCTATTAATTCTATTGTTCCTGCAAAGGAGCAATAAAGCATGAAAAAAGTATTTGCTTTGCTGATGTTAGCTATTAGTTTATTGATGCCTTCTGCCTATGCTGCAGAAGAGAATACTACTAAGGAGGAGAAACAAATGCATCAGGAATTTACTACCGTTTTTGCAAGAGGAGTTAAAAATGACGCTTATGCCAAATATTTCGTAGGACAGAGCTATTTAAATATGCTTTCCCTAGAGCAGGTAGTGATTGGCAATGTAACCTTTGAGCCGGGCTGCCGCAATAATTGGCATATCCATCATGCTGATAAGGGTGGTGGACAAATTCTTTTGGTGACCGGTGGACGTGGCTATTATCAGGAATGGGGCAAGGAAGCAAGAGAGCTGTTGCCAGGTGACGTGGTGAATATTCCTGCTGGAGTGAAGCATTGGCATGGTGCTGCTCCCAATAGCTGGTTTGCCCATTTGGATATTGAGGTGCCTGGTGAAAATACACGCAATGAATGGTGTGAACCAGTGGCTGAAAAGGAGTATAGATCCTTGAAATAATATAATGTAGTTCAGGAGTGGTAAGGCTTCACAAATTAGTCACTTGACTTATAGCAAACTTGAAGAAGTATGCTGGAGTTGTCCTTATGGATGGCTATATATTAATATGACAAGTGAGGAGGAAAACTAATGAACAGACGCGATTTTTTGAAGACTACCGGCATTTCCTTGGCTGCATTGGCCGCTATGTGCATGGGCTGCGGTTCTAGCAGTGCCACATCTGGCCAAACATCTGCAACAACTGTAAATGAAGGATCAAAACAAGTTATGGACACTAATAATGGTAAGAAAATTTTAATTGCCTATTATTCTTATAGTGGCAATACTAAGGCTTTGGCCGAAGAGATTCACAGACAGGCTGGTGGTGATTTAATCCCCATCGTACCTGAAACGCCTTACTCTGAAACCTATGATGTAACTGTGGCTAGAGCTAAGCAGGAGCAGCAAAGTAATGCACGTCCTGCCATTAAAACTGCAATTCCTAATATGGAGCAATATGATATGGTGTTTTTAGGTTATCCCAATTGGTGGGGCAGCTATCCTATGCTGATTGCTACCTTTGCAGAAAAATTCAATTTGGAGGGCAAAAAAATTGCTCCCTTCTTTACCCATGGCGGTGGAGGTGAACAGCGTTGTGCTAGTGATTTACGCAGACTGTTGCCTAAGTCCGACATTCAAGAAAGCTTGTGCTTGTCCGGTAATAGTGCACGCAGTGCTCAAGGAGAGGTAAGCACATGGCTGAAAAAGCTTGGCATGTAATTGGCTATTTACTTGGCTTTCTATTATTCTACGAGCCCTTTATGTTTTTCCAAAGGATTACTGGTAGTTTTCTTGTGGAAACAGGCTTCACCTCCATTCATGTGCCCTGCGCTCGCATTCCCTTGGCTAATATCCTGACTGGGCAGTGGCAGTATAGCGGGCCAACATCACTATTCTTTTGTCTATTGCTAATTGTGGTTTCCCTATGGTTCGGTCCGCTTTTTTGCGGCTGGCTCTGCCCTGCGGGAGCCTTTAGTGAATATTTGAGCAGGCTGCTACCTGATAAATATAAAATTAATTGGGCACAGTTAGTGCCGCTTGTGCCCCTGCGGTATGGCTTTTTCCTAGGCTTTCTTGGCTCGATCATTTTAGGCTTAGGCATTCCCTGTAGCTATTGCAATTATTATGCTTTAGAGATCTTCGTGGGCTATGTGCATACCGGGCAGCTATTAAGTGGCTCCCTTTCTCTGCTTATGACCTTTGTGGTGAGCAATATATTTTTGGGCCTTTTTACTAAGGGTGGTCGTGGCTACTGCAATTTGCTTTGTCCGGTGGGGACAATGTGTTCTCTCATGCATGTGCTGGGGCAGCTTGTTCCGGGGGCCTTTGGGATGCAGGTTGATAAAAAGTTATGCGTGGGCTGTGGCTTGTGCAGCAAAAAATGTCCTATGCAAGCAGTTTCGATAAATCAAGGCAAAGCACAGATAAATCGCCATCACTGCATCGTTTGTGGTCAGTGCAGGCAAGCATGTCCTCGCAAGGCGATTGCCTATACTAATGGTCTGCACAGGGAGGTGGCTAAGCACGATGTTCAAGAATAATTTGCGAAATTTTTATATGACGGCTGGAGCTGCTGGCTCAGTTCTCATTCCTCAAGCTATGGTCAACACTTGGCCCAATTTTTTCGCCACTGTTGCTCCCTTGACTAGCAATGCTTTGCCGGCCTGCACTGGTAGCTGTGGGGCTTGCGGTGGTACTTGTGTGACTAGCATAATTATGCTGCTGTGGTTAGGCAGCTGTAAATATATTAATAAGAAAAGTTAGGAGGTATTGAAGATGTTTGGATTAGGTTTACCGGAGCTGCTTTTGATTCTGGTGATAGGCTTGGTGTTCTTTGGGCCGGGCAAGCTGCCCGATGTGGGTAAGGCCATTGGTAAGAGCATGCGTGAATTCAAAACAGCTCTCAACGATGTGAAGCCGGAAATTACGGAAGAAAAAGCTGTGGAAACGGGCAAGGAAAAATAAGGGTGTAGGCAAATGGATGGCATGGAGGTTAAGCTAACAGCAGAGCCGTGGAGAGATAATATTGATAGGGACATGAGCTTGGCAGAGCATTTGACGGAGCTGCGAAGCTGTTTATTCAAGGCTGGAGCTGCTTTAATAGCAGGAACTGCTGTGAGCTTTTATTATCTAGAGTATATCATTAAGACTTTGACTGCTCCCGTAGGTCAATTATATTATTTGCGTCCGGCAGAGGCCTTTATGGTCTACTTAAAAATCGCTTTACTAGCTGGCTTGATATTAGCTTCGCCCATGGTGCTTTACCAGCTGTATAGCTTTGTAAGACCGGCGTTAACCCTGCGGGAAAAGCATTATGCTCTCTGCACCATTCCTATAATTATAGTGCTTTTTCTTGGGGGGATGCTCTTTTCTTACTATTTTGTGTTTCCTAGGGCTGTGGAATTCTTTTTAGGCTTTGGTGCTGAGCATGTCAGTCCTTTGATTTCCATGGAAAGCTACTTGGATTTTATGTTGATGCTGGTAGTGCCCTTTGGCTTTGTTTTTAATATACCGGTTGTGCTATTGTTCTTGGTGTATGTAAAGCTTGTGCCTGTGCAGGCGTTAAGTAAATATCAAAAGCATGTGATTTTGGCGGCCTTTATTGTGGCAGCTTTGATTACGCCCACACCAGATATTATCACGCAAAGCCTTTTGGCTCTGCCCATGGTTGTGCTTTATGAGGTGAGCTTGGTGATGTGCAGGTTTTTGCTTGCTAAGAATTAAAAATGGGCGAAGCTAGATGTGCCATAATTTCTGCGAATTAATAAGTCAGAAAAAGAGCTGAAGCAATGTGTGCAGCAGCTCTTTTTTGCTGTATAATAGTTTATAGGTACGAAACTAGTAAATTGATAGGTGCATAATGAATAAAAAAATTATTTTTCTAATTATAAGCTGCATGGCCCTGTTTTTAGCAGGTTGTGGCAGTGTGCAGCAGGGTACAAGGGGCAGTGACAACTCCGTTGGCGTGAGCTTCGTGCGTCAGCTGGTGGCAGAGGATAATTCTACTTGCCGGACCATTATGTGGCAGAGCCAGGTGCGTCAAGGCTACAGCGTGGAGTACCGCCTGAAGAGTAGTGGGAATACTGGAGCTAATCAGGGTGCTGCGCAACAAGCTAGTGTTGGAACGGGAGCAGTGTTGACCCAAGCAGCAACGGAATGCTCCTTTAAGGAAGCGAAGACTGATTATCTGCAATATCAGGTGCAGCTACAGGATTTACAACCTAGTAGCATCTATGAATATCGCATTGTAACTGCAAAAAGCAAGGGTGCTTGGCACAGCCTCAAAACCAATAATGATAAGGGCTTCACTGCCTTAATTTTCCCCGATTCCCAAAGCAGCGACTACAGCGGCTGGCAGCAGCTGGCACGAGCTGCGCAGCAAAGGCATAAGGAGTCGGAGCTTTACATCAACATGGGCGACCTTGTGGATAATGGGCAGGACGGCAGCCAATGGCGAGCATGGCTGGGCAGCGTGGAGCCATTCAGCGCTGATACGGCCTTTGCCCCTGTCATTGGCAACCATGAGGCCTATAGCTTGGATTGGAAAATGACCCCGCCTAAGGCATACATCAATCTTTTTGCAGTGCCGGAAAATGGTTTACCCGAGTACAAGCGCCAATTTTATAGCTTTGATTATGGCCCCGTGCATTTTACGGTGCTGGATACCAATTTTCATGAAGCACAGGGCTGGCAGCCCCAGCTTTTGGCAGATGAATTGCGTTGGCTGGGGCAGGACTTGGCTAAGAGCAAGGCGCGTTGGAAAATAGTGCTGCAGCATAGGGATATCTTTATGTATGCCTTTAGCAAGGAGTCTGGCAGGCCGGAGCGGGCCACCTTTTTCCTTGATTTCAGTCGCCAGCTTATGCCGCTGTACGAAAAATATAAGGTTGATGCGGTACTGAGTGCTCATCTGCACACCTATCGTCGGCGGATGCCTTTGCGTAATTTTGCTCCCTCTGAGGATGGCATCACCTATATCCTGACAGGGGTAGCCGGCAATGTGCGCTATCCCAAGCTGTGGGGCGATTTTGCTTGGGACGCAGCCCGTGCACCCCAGCCTGAAACTGCCAATTACATGACGCTGGATGTGTCCCAGGAAAAGCTGCTCTTTAGGGCCTTTTTGCCCGATGGCAAGCAATTTGACGAGGTGGAAGTGAAAAAACAAAATATCTAATCTAGATTTGTATAATCATGATTAGATATTTTTCGGGATTAGAAAAAGCTGTATTCCTTAGTCTTATACTTCGGAATACAGCTTTTACTTTTTAGGGCATATTTTAAAATGCGCTCATTAAAAATTTAATGCCTGTGATACATACTAGCACGCTGGAAAATTTTAGCAGATAGGAGGATTTCAGCCTTTGGGCTATTTGCACGCCCATTTGAGCACCAATAAAGGCGCCTACACCAATGCCCAATCCTGTAGTCCAGGCGATATGACCTAAGTAAGCATGGCTCAGCATGCCCGATAAGGAGGACACCGCTAAAATGCAGGTGGAGGTGGCAATGGCCACGTGGACAGGAAACTGCAGGATATAGGCCATGAAGGGCACATGCACGATACCACCGCCAATGCCCAAAATGCTGGCCAAAAAGCCTACAAAAACACTGCACAGTACGCCCAGCTGCCAATTATAGTGTTCTGGTACCTTGGCATTAGCACCGGTAGAACTGTCCTTTTTCTTTGCTTTAGTAAACATATTATAGGCAAGTCAGACAAATATCAGGCAAAAAACTCCGAAAAAAAGCCGACCTTGTAAAAATTCTGCTGCAAAGCTGCCCAAAAAGGCCCCTGGGACAGTAGCCAGAGCAAATTTGATGGCAGCATCCACGCAGACCTGCTTTTGGCGCATATAACCCAAGGTGCCGGAAATAGAATTTAACAAGACAACTAGAACTGAAGTTCCAATTGCAACCTGTGGCTCATAGCCCCAATAAAAAACTAGCAGGGGCACAATCACCACTCCGCCACCAATGCCTAGCAGTGAGCCTAAAATGCCTACAAAAATGCCAACGATTAAAAATAAGATTAACTCCATTCGTATTCCTCTATCACTCAATCTCTCTCACAAATGGAAGTAAAGCTTTTCTTGCTACTTCATGTAAACTATTATATCATAGTTATTTCAGGATACAAGTAAAAGCTTTACATTTATGCATGCACAAATAAACAAAGCCTACTCTTGCAATGTTCTGCGAGAGTAGGCTTTGCTGCTTTAGCTAATTCTTCTTGGCTCTTCGTCAAAAGCTGTATTCTAAGGCAGTAACCCCTCAGAATACAGCTTTTTGCACAATAAATTTATTTCACCAGCACTTCAGCGTACTCGCTGCCCTCCAGCTCTAACTCAATGGGCATATTTAAATGCTCGGTCAGCCAGGCTTCAGCTTCACTCTTTTGGACATCCTGCATTTTGAGGATGATTTTCGCTCGTAAATTATACTCTACATCTGCAATTTCAAACAGATCCTGCTGGTAAAGGATATTCAAGATGCGGCCAACGCTGTTCACATCATATAAAAAGCTAAAACGGCTCATGAGGATTTTTTCTGCAATGCCGCACTCCTTCAGGGCACCGGCCACACTGCCGCTATAGGCACGGACTAAGCCCCCTGCTCCTAGCTTGATGCCGCCAAAATAACGTGTTACTACTGCCGCAGTGCCCACCAGCTTATTCTTGCGCAGCACCTCCAGCATGGGTATGCCTGCCGTGCCGCTGGGCTCACCATCATCACTGGAGCGCTGAGCTAAATCATCCACAATATAGGCAGAGCAGTTATGGGTTGCGTCCCAAAACTCCTTTTTGATGGCTTTGATAAATTCTTGAGCTTCGGCTTCATTAGCCACCTTTTTTAAGGTACAGATAAAACGTGATTTTTCGATAACTATTTCGTTACGATAATCCCTGGTGATCCTATACAAGCTGTGTACCGCCGGCTGTTTTTTCATCTATTGCTAATACTATTATAACACATATTAGCGTTTTAACAATTTCTTGCTTAGATTTTGCCTTTACCCCTTTATTTCTTAGAGCAATTTTGTTATAATAGTGAACGTTTAAAATATAAAGGAAGGGGCCTGCCCTTAGCAAGGATTCTTCCAATGGGTAAACACCCGCCATTATTTTTATTTTAGGGAAAGAGGTAATTCCAATGAAACAAATCTGTGCAATGATTGGTAAGTTTTTTGGCATCATCGCCATTGTCTTCCTGATCCTCGGTATGACCATGCCCCAAAATTTCCTGTGGGTATTGGGTAAGGTTGGTGGCGTCAGCGTGCTTAGCTGCTTGCTTGGCGTGGTAATGTTCGGTATGGGTACCACCCTGAACCTGAAGGACTTCGCTTTAGTTTTAAAGCGTCCGCTTGATGTTCTGGTTGGCGCCTGCGCCCAATTCTTGATTATGCCTGGCTTGGCTTATCTTTTATCTACTGCCTTCGGCTTGGACCCTGCTTTGACTGCAGGCGTGGTTTTGGTCGGCACCTGCCCTGGCGGCACATCCTCCAACGTTATTACTTTCATGTCCAAGGGTGATGTGGCTCTGTCCGTAACCATGACCAGCGTTTCCACCGTGCTGAGCCCGATTTTGACCCCCTTCATCACCTACTTGATCATCGGTCAAAAAATCGCTTTTGACCCCGTAGGCATGTTCTTCTCCATCGTGCAAATCGTCATCCTGCCCATTTGCTTAGGCTTGGCTGTAAAATCCTTCCTGCCGCGCTTGGCCGAAACTGCTGTGGATTATCTGCCCGCAGTTTCTTCTATCGCTATTTCCTTGATTATCGCCGGTGTTATCGGTGCAAGCCGCGATTTGATTTTGAAGACCTCCGGCCTGATTATTCTGGTTGTAATCCTGCATAACTGCTGTGGTTATGCCTTGGGCTTTGGCCTTGCTCGCCTGTGCGGCATGAGCTGGAAAAAGGCTGTTGCCCTTTCCGTTGAGGTTGGTATGCAAAATTCCGGCCTGGCAACTGGCTTGGCCAAGGCTCACTTCGCAGCTATGCCTGCTGCCACCGTTCCCGGTGCAGTATTCTCCGCTTGGCACAATATTTCCGGTGCTGTACTGGCTTGGCTCTTCCAAAACTATCTGAATCCCAAATTCGACCCTGAATATGGTAAGGATGAAGTCAAGGCGTAAGTAACTATATCTTTTGTTTGTGTGCTCCCCTGATATGGAATCGGGGGAGTTTTTCTTTTTGGATGATGATATTACCGTGGCTTTTGTGCTATAATGGTGGTGGATTTTTATGAAAAATTCCTAAGTGGGATGGGGAGAAGATTATGAACGATAGAAGACAAATTATGGGTACCTATAAGTCCATCAGCGATTGGCATCATTTTCGCTTGCGCCTGTTTTTGGAAGGTATTTTGACAGGTATCTTTGCAGGCTTGGTCATTAGCCTCTTTCGTTGGGGCTTGACAGTGGCTGAAGAATGGCGCGTGGAGTTCTATAAGGAGTTGGTTGAGCGGGATTGGAGCAGCACGGCAATGTGGTTTGTGGCTTTGCTGTTTATTGGAGTCGTGCTTTATAAGCTGACGCGCTTTGAGCCTATGGCAGCAGGCAGTGGCATTCCCCAGGTTAAAGGAGCTCTTTTGGGTCTCATTAAAATGCGTTGGTTTCACGTTATGTGGGTTAAGCTTACTGCTGGTATTATCGGTATTGGTGCAGGCTTGTCCCTAGGCCGTGAGGGACCCTCCATCCAGCTGGGTGCTGTGGCAGCCCAGGGGGTGAGCCGACTTTTGGGGCGCACTCGTATGGAGGAGCGTTATTTGGTGACCAGTGGTGCCAGCGCAGGTCTTGCTGCAGCCTTCAATGCTCCCTTGGCAGGTGTTATTTTTGCTCTGGAGGAGCTGCATCGAAATTTTTCCATTATGGTGCTACTGCCATCCATGGCTGCGGCCATGACGGCAACAGTAATTTCTAGGGCCCTTTTTGGTAGGGATACTGTTTTTGATATCCCTGATTTGCAGCTTTTGCCCCTGCAGCATTATGGCATTGTCATTTTGGTGGCCTTAGTGGCCGGCCTGGCAGGTGTGGTTTTCAACAAGGGCTTGCTCAACATTGGCCGTTTTTATGGCTTACCAATTTTCAAAACCCAGCTGCACAAAATCAGCTTTGCCCTACTTTTAGCAGGCGTTTTAGGCTTTTTCCTGCCGGAGGTTTTGGGCGGTGCCAATAATTTGAATAATCAATTGGCAAAAACCCCTGTAACCTTGCAGATGCTCCTGCTCTTTTTAGCAGGAAAATACCTTTTTACCATAATCAGCTATGGCTGCGGCGTGCCCGGTGGTTTTTTCTTACCCATGCTGGTTATCGGGGCGCTTACCGGCAGCATTTGTGCTAATTTACTGGTGAGCCTGGGGTTTATCGAGGCCGTGTATGCTGCTAATATAGTAGTAATCGCTATGACGGCGCTCTTTTCCTCCTCCGTGCGTGCGCCTATTACAGGCACGGTGCTGATTATGGAAATGACAGCTTCTTACCAACAGCTTTTGACCTTAGCTATCGCTGCTATGGTAGCCTTTGTCATTGCGGAGCTTTTTCATTCCAAGCCCATTTATGAGGAGCTTTTAAATCGCATGCTGCAAAAGGATAGGCCTGCCCATAAAACCTTAGAGCAGCGCAATGTGGTGGAAATATCCCTTTGCAGTGGCAGCCCCATTGCCAATAAGCTTATCAAGGACATTAAATGGCCTCATAATACCCTTTTGGTAGATATCAAGCGTGGTGAAGAGCAGATAACTCCTACCGGCGATACACGCTTGCTGGCTGGTGATTTTATTTATGTCTTCACCGAAAATGAGTATATCGAGGAGCTGCAGGCCATGGCTAGTGGTGAAGAATAAGCTGATAAAGCAGCAAGCCTACTCTCGTAAAATAGTGCAAGAGTAGGCTTGTTTTGTATTTAAGGGCCTTTGATTTAGAGATAAGGTCGCTATGGTCAATGCTTATATATTTAAGTAAGGCAGCAGTGCCTCAAACAGCTTGTCCAGTGCTGGGTAGAGACGGGCATCCTCAATGCCGGTGTAATTCATGAGCATGGTATGACTGTTGTCGCCAAGCTTGTTGTGATAATAGTCCGAGAGGAATTTTATTTGGAGGCCTGCTTTAAGGGCCACTTCTCGCAGCTGGCTATCGCTGGCGTTGGTCGCTAAATGCAGTAAAAAATGCAGGCCGCTATCTTCGCCCTCAACCTTGAGAGCTTTGGCAGCAGGACACTGGGCCAGATATTGGAGCAGATGATCTCGTTTGTTACGATAATAGGTGCGCATGCGGTTGATGTGACGTTCAAAATAGCCGTCTTCAATAAATTTGGCCAGGGTAAATTGTTCGAAATTGGATACTGTGCAGGAATAAAAGCCCAGTTTGGCATAAAAAAGTGAGGACAGATGGGGCGGCAAAACAATATAGCTAATGCGGAAGAGGGGAGCGAGTGTATTAGATAAGGAGTTGATGGAAATTACATTTTCCGACCTATCAATGCTTTGCAGGGGTGGGATGGGCTTGCCGAAAAGACGGAATTCGCAGTCGTAGTCATCTTCGATGATGTAACGACTGCTTTTTTGACTGGCCCAATGCAAAAGCTCGTAGCGGCGGCTTACCGGTGTAGTGATGCCTGTGGGGAATTGATGGGAGGGGGTGATGTGCAGGATATCTGCACCACTGCTTTCCAAAACTTCAGTCTGAACGCCCTGCTCATCCATGGGTAAATAGCGGCAAAAAACGTCATTGGTGCGATAAATGGCAGCAAGCTGAGGGTAGCCGGGGTCCTCTAAGGCATAAATGTGACTGCGTCCTAAAAGCTGCACGATGAGATTATAGAGGGTTTGGGTACCAGAGCCGATGATGATTTGTTCCGGGGCAACATTTAAGCCGCGAAATTGGTATAAATGCTTGACCAGGGCCTGGCGTAGAGGCAGAACACCTCCTGTGGCCGTATCACTAATCAGCGCATGTTCATCAGCACTGGTCAGGGTGTTGCGCAAAAGACGGGCCCAGGTGTTGTAGGGAAAGGTGTCCGGAGGCACACTGCTTTTAGCAAAGCTCAAAATGGGAGGTGCGTCCTGAGCGGCAGGCTGCGGCGTTTGCTGGGGCTTGGGCGCAGGGATCTGTGCCTGCTGCAGAGTGGAGACAAAATAACCGCGGCGTGGCTCGGAAAAGATATAGCCCTCCACCGCCAGCTGGGCATAGGCATTTTCCACAGTAATGAGACTGATGCCTAGATTTTTAGCTAGCATACGTTTAGAGGGGAGTTTTTCCTGAGCTTTGAGGGTACCCTCTAAAATATCTTGGCGAATGCATTTGTATAAATGCATGTAGATGCATTCTCCTTGTAGGTTGGCAAAGCTATAGGTGAGCATGTTTATCCTCCATCTGGTATTATAATCTTTATAAAAAATGAGTATATGTATATATTCAGATGGTATTATAATACTACCTAATGGCGGCAGAGTAAAGCAAAAAACATGTAAAACTGCTGCAAGTATTATAATGGAGGGATTTTCGATGAATGAAAGATATACATTAAATGCACAGCTGGCCCAAATGCTCAAGGGCGGGGTAATTATGGATGTAACCAATCCTGAGCAGGCACGCATTGCTGAAGCTGCAGGTGCTTGTGCTGTTATGGCCTTGGAAAAGATTCCGGCGGATATTCGTGCGGCCGGAGGTGTGGCCCGCATTGCAAACATTCTTTTTGGTATATTTTCAGGTAGAATAAAATTTTAGTACTTTTGTCCTTGGCTGCTAAACAGGGACAGGCCCGATTTAAAGAGAATAATAGCCCACATATACTACGATTCAAGTAGGTATGTGGGCTAATTTCATTGTATGCGGTGCCTGTATAACCATGGCCGCTCCTGCAATCTGCTGTCGGACCACACGCCAAGCCTGTTTTCTTGGGCGTAATCCTGGGCTTTCACGCAGATGCCGTTGTAATTGCCTGCTTGGGCAAAGCAGTAGGCGAAGGTGGCAAAAAAGAGGGTCAGGATGGTGAGCGTCATGGCGTAAAGCTTATTTTTCATAGTTATCAGTCTCTTTTGCTTTTGTAGCGCCTTGCTTACTATTTTGTTTATTGTTCTTCCAAAACATCACTTTCCTAGCGATGAAGGTTAAGAATTCTAAGATTTGTACTATTTTCATGATTTCCTCCTTTATTCAATACTCTCTAGTTCACTAGCTTCTACAATGCTTTCCAGCTCATCGGCAGCATCTTCGATGGGACCGAGGTCGTCAGTCGTATCATTAATAGCTTCTAGCTCATCATCTTCTTGCAGGGTGGTTGCGACTTCCTGGGCCTCTGCATCCAGTGCATTGAGCTCTTCTGCCGTGAGCTGGGGCTTAAAGTCCTCTGCGAAGAGGTTTGTTTCGGACTGTAATTTGAGCTCCTCTTCGGTGATGGCGGCCAGTGCTTCAGCGTCCTTGGTTTCCAAAAACTTGCTGATAAAGTAGCGCTGCCCCTTGCCCGTGACCATGGGGGTGCGGCTGATGATTTCGCTGCCATCCTTGG
>CAMFZA010000011.1 GCA_946002345.1 uncultured Phascolarctobacterium sp.
GGATTTTTTAAGATTATTTTATTTTTATAATTATGAGTGTATAAAAATTAATTGCGTATTTTTCGAAGTTATTTATTATACTTCTCGCCCCTACTAATCTTAAAGGCGCGATAGATTTGCTCGATTAAAAGGAGACGAATCATTTGATGGGTGAAGGTCATTTTGGAAAAGCTCAAGGCGAAATCCACACGCTTACGCAAGGCATCCGTATAGCCAAAGGCACCCCCTATAACGAAGGTGATATGGCTAGTGCCTGATAAGGTCAGGCTATCAATTTTTTCCGCCAGCTCAGGGCTAGAAATTTGCTTGCCAATTACATCCAGCAAAACCACGTAAGAATTTTCCGGAATGATGGCCATGAGCCGCGCTGTTTCCTTTTCTAGCACCTGCTGCTTTATGGCAGGACTGGGGTCCTCGGGCATACGCTCCTCGTTTATCGCTATGGTTTCCAGCTTGCAAAAGGGAGACAAGCGCTTGGTGAATTCCGCAATGCCTGCATCCAAATATTTTTCTTTAATCTTGCCCACGCAAGCAATGGTTATTTTCACTTGCCATAGCCCTCGGGCACTTCTTCCAAGGTAATGGTCTTGGTCATAGTATCGCCGCTACGCATGATAACCAAATCCACAGCCTGGCCCACCTTGCACTCTGCAACCTTGGCACTCAGCTCACCGGTAGTCTTTACTCTAGCACCATTAAAGTTCAAAATAATATCGGAGGAACGGATATTAGCCTTCGCCGCAGGTCCGTTGGGAATAACCTTCATAATGAAAACACCATTGTGTAAATCCACATCAAAGCCAAAGCGTTCAGCAATAGCCTTATCAATCATGGAAATGCCTAAATAGGGACGAGCAACACGGCCGCGCTCCTGCAGCTCCTTCAAAATAGGCTTGGCAGTATTGATGGGAATGGCAAAGCCAATGCCCTCCACGCCGCCACGAGCGATTTTAGCACTGTTGATGCCCACAACCTCGCCATCTGCATTCACCAGAGCACCACCGCTGTTGCCTGGGTTAATGGCTGCGTCGGTCTGAATCAAATTAAATTTTCGATCGCCAATCTCAATGCTGCGATTCAAGGAACTGATAACACCCACGGTAACGCTACCGCGGAACTCCAAGCCCAGGGGGTTACCGATAGCGATGGCAGGCTCGCCTACCTGCAAGGTATCACTGTCACCAAATTCAGCCACGGTCAAATCCTTAGCATCAATCTTGACAACTGCCAAATCGGTTGCCGGGTCGGCGCCCAGCACCTTGCCCTTTACGCTGCGACCATCAGCGAGGCTGACAATGATTTCGGAAGCACCCTCCACCACGTGGTTATTGGTAGCAATGTAGCCAGCCTTGTCATAAATTACGCCACTACCAGTACCCTTATCAGTAAAATAAACACGATTAAAAAAGTCGCGCACATAGCCCTTATTAGTGATGCCCACTACAGCAGGCCCCACCCTTTTGGCAGCTCTCACAATGGGGGTGTTACGAGCAGAGCTCAGCTGCTGCTCCTGCTTTGCAGGAGTCTTTTCAGCCACAGCAGCAGAGGTTTTGCTATCACCACAGCCGGCAATAAGTACTGCTGCGCCCACCAGGCCACAGGCTAAGATATTCAGTGCTTTTTTCCAAGTAATTTTTTGCATCATCTTCACTCCTTGCATCGAAGTATTCATCAAAATTAGTCTTCAAACAAACCGGGCAAGGCCATTTGTCCTGTCAGGTAATCGGCCACAGGCTGGTGCTGATTAGCCACCAAAAGCCTTGTTTCCTGCAGCCTTTTTTTGCTATCCAGGATATTCTTTACGGTATCCAGGGCTAGCTTGGGCAAATTGTTTTGCTCGCTCAAGTGGGCCAAAAAAATTCTCCTGGGCATTTTTTCCAGCTGAAGTAAAAACTGTCCTGCCGTATTATTGGACAAATGCCCTCTGGTACCCAAAATACGCTGCTTCAGCTCGTAGGGATAGCTGCCATTTTTCAGCATTTCCACATCATGGTTGGCCTCTAAAACCAGCACATCACTGCCTTGCACCGCCTCCCGCACCTCCGGTGTCACAAAGCCCGTATCCGTTACATAGGTGCATTTTGTCTCACCACTACGCCAAAGGAAGCTGTAGCCCTGGGGCTGTGCCGCATCGTGGGACGTAGCAAAGCAGGCAATGCTCACATCCCCCACCAACAGGCGCTGACCAGTCAACCGACAGTTAGCACGGTTCAGTTCGGGATAGCGGCTGAAAACCGCGCGCCAAGTGCCCTGACTAGCATACAGGGGTACCTGATATTTTTTGGCAAAGGTAACAATACCCTTCACATGGTCAACATGCTCGTGAGTCACAAAAACTCCGTCCAATTCCTCGGGGGAAGCACCCACCTGCTGCATGCGCTTCACCAGTTCACGACAGCTGATGCCCACATCTACTAAAAAACGTTGGCTGTCGGTGCTGATTAGGGCTGCATTCCCCTTGCTGCCACTGGCCAGCATCACAACCTGAAAATCTTTCGCCAAAATTGGCACACTCCTATCACTAAACGGTTATATTATAACAGAGAAATTTAACATTTTTGTGGCATTTTCGTAAAAATCATGCTACGAAAGCGAAAAAGGTGCACCAACCAACGAAGTCAGTGCACCTCTGTCCAATCCATTAATGCAGCTTAAGGCATTTAGGGCACAGACCATAAAAATAAAACTGTCCCCCTGTAATTGAATAGCCATTTTGATCCTTTACCATAGCCATCAGCTGCTCACGCACCTCTTTACTCAAGGGTACATCCTGAATATGTCCACATTCTTTGCAGCAAAGGTGGTAATGCTCGTGCATATTGGCATCATAACGATAGCTATCCTCACCTGCATTAAGAATCTGAATTGCCTTAATATCTCGCAGTATCTCCACCGTTTTGTACACGGTAGCAAAGCTCATGGCCGGATATTTGGGCTGCAGCTTGCTATACAGCATTTCGGCATTGGGATGCCAGGGCTGTTCTGCCAAAGCCTCATATACGGCTAAACGTTGTGGTGTTACCTTATAACCATGATTTCGAAGTAGAGCGGTAAGCTCCTGACTAGTAAGCATGCAACATCACTCCATTGCTAACAACAGGGGATACAAGGGCTGTCCCCCATAAAAAACTTCTACTTCCCAATCCTCATTCATTGCTTCTAATTTCTCTGCCAGCGCACCAGCAGCTTCCTCATCCAAATCCGCACCATAATACAGGCTCAAAAGCTCATAATCACCGCCACTCAGCATTTTTTCCAGTGTCTCGGCAATGCTAGCGCCGGTGCAGACAATTTTATCATTAAGGATGCCCAGATAATCGCCCTGGTGTACCTCCAGTCCATTCACCACACTGTCGCGCACAGCCACGGTGACACTGCCGCTGGCAGCCTCCTTGGCCTCCTTCGTCATCACCACAGTGTTCTCGTCCAAGCTGCGGGTAGCGTCGAAGTGCAATAAGGCAGCCAAGCCCTGAGCCATATTAGTGGTGGGCACAAAGGATACCTTAGAATTACCCAAAAGCTTCCGCACCTGCTCTGCTGCCAAAATAATATTTTTATTATTGGGCAGGATAATATACTGCTCACAGGTACCATTTTCGATGGCCTGCACAAAATCCTCCACCGGAGGGTTCATGCTCTGCCCGCCGCTGATGATTTCTGCAGCACCCATCTCATGCATAATGCGGGCAATGCCTTCACCTGCAGCTACGGTAAGCACGCCCACGCCATGCTTCACAGGCTGAATATCTTCTGCAGTGAACAGTCGGTTTTCGTGCTGGTCACGCATGTTCTCGATCTTAATATCATGGAGTGTGCCCCATTGTTGAGCAGTGTTCAGTGCATTGCCGGGATTTTTGGTGTGAATATGTACCTTGACAATATCCTCTATCACAGCAACAATCATAGAATTGCCCAGACCCTGCAGTGCTTCGCTCACGGTCTTTTTATCAACGCTGGCACCCTTAACAATGAACTCCGTACAATAGGGGTATTCCAAATCCAGGGGCTCCACGCCCAGCTTCACACTAGCAGCACGAGGAGCAACCTCCAGCACCTGGCAATCGTGCCCTCTCAGGCCCGCTAAGCAGCCTTCAAAGAAGACGATGAGACCCTGTCCCCCGGCATCAACCACACCTGCCGCCTTGAGGGCAGGCAGCTTCTCAGGAGTCAGCGCCAGCTCCTCCTTGCCGGACCGAATAGCCGCTAAAAGCACATCCTCCAAGCTCACGTTATCGCTACGCACTGCCTGATAGGCGCCCTTAGCCATGCCACGGGCCACAGTCAGAATTGTGCCCTCCACGGGCTTGGCCACACTTCTATAGGCATACAAAATGCCAAACTGAAAGGCTTTACCGATTTCCGTATTATTCAAGGTTTTTTTGCCGGCTACACCCTTGCCAATGCCTCTGAGCAATTGGGACAGAATGACGCCGGAATTGCCGCGAGCACCCATAATCGCACTCCGGGCAGCAGCAGCGCCAACCTCGCCTGCCTCGGCTGTATCGCTCATAGCACTGATTTCTTTGGCCACTGAAGCCATGGTATGCATCATATTCGTGCCAGTATCACCATCAGGAACCGGAAATACATTCAGCTCGTTGATAGCCTCATAATTCTTCTCAAAGCTATGATAAGCTCCCAGCAGCATGTCCTTGACCTGCTTGCCAGTGATCTCCTTCATTAACTCCATCTCACTCCCACACCTTTCCTTTAGGCCTTACGGCGTACAAACACGCCAATCGCTCCAGGCCCAAGATGAGCTGCCAGAACAGTACCAATACTGGTCACCATTACCGGCACCCCGGGGTAACGCTCCTGCATTTCAGCAGCCAAAGCCTGGGCCTCGTCAGGCACCACAGCATGGGCCACGAAAATTGCTTCGATAGGGTCATGGGTGCAGGCCAGTTCAACCATCCTCTTCAAAATCTTTTTGCGGGTGCGTGCCTTATCACCAATGAGCAGCTTGCCCTCCCTATCAAGATGAACAATGGGGCGAATGCCCAATATATTGCCAACCAAAGCGCCTACCGCACCAATGCGGCCGCCCTTTTGCAGGTAATCTAAAGTTTTTACAGTGAAATAGGTTTCCGTACGCAGCGCACAATCACGGGCAAAGGCTTCCAGCTGGTCCATATCCTCCACGCCGGAGTCTGCGAGACGCAATACCTCCATTGCCATGCCGCTAAGAGGGCAGGCAGCAGTCAAGCCGTCCACAACGCGAATATCGGAGCCCTTGACCTCCTTCATCACCTGCTTAGCAACCATGCAGCAGGTTTGGTAGGTTCCGCTGAGCACGCTATCCACAGCAATACAAATCACCTTTTTGCCCTCTTGGACTAAATTACTAAAAAAGTCGTGAATATAGCCCACGGGCGGCTGGGAGGTACCGGGAAGCTGTCCGCTCTTTTCCACCATAGCAAACATTTCCTCCAAGGAACGGTCACCGTCCCACCATTCTTCGTTGCCATGGCGAGCAATCAAACGCAACACATGACAGCGAGGGTCATCCTTCAAAGGGGTTTCATGGGATACTGCGATTGTATCCACAACTACATGTATTTTATCCTGCATATAAGCCTCCTGTAGGGTGTTTTTAGCATAAAAAGGAAAATTTTCCGCACTTATTCCATGTTAACTTATATTGTACCATAATTCTTGTTTTTTTGCCACTATATATAGGATTATCCTGTTAACTTTTGCTAATCACATGGTGAAACTAGAAAAAGGCAAAAAAAAAAGCCCTTACGAAGAAGGGCCAAATGAGGGGCTGTTTTGATGATACTAGTATACCATTATTGTATACAAAATGCAAGAGTTTTTTTGTAATTTTTCTAACAATTTTTTGGCGTTTTTATGAGCTGTTACGATGTAATTGACGCCTTATGCTCCGGCCAACTATTTATAATCGGCACCAAGCATCACTACCCCATCACAATCCGCTGCTCCATCACGGCTAATGCGTAGCTTGTGGGCAAAGGGAACTGTGGACAAGCGACCTACCACAGCGCCATTATTCGTAGTAGAAATCACGGTGGTTTGGGCCATGAGCTCGCCGCTACCGCCATTGATAACAGTAAAGCCTGCAGCCTGCAGCTTTGCAATAGCATTAGCCCCGGCAGTCTTACTACCACTGCAGTTCACAAGGCGCACCACGGTGCCGCTGGACTTCGCTCCGTCTGCTTTGGCAGTAGCTTTGCCAGCCTCGCCCTTGGCTTCCTCCTTAGCGACTGAGGTTTTGCCCTTGACAGCCTTTTTCTTTTCGGCCAATTCCTTTTCTTCCTTCACGGCTTCCTTATTCTCACCACTATCATCACCCTGTTTAGCTTTTTCAAAGGCTACATTATACTCTTTTTCCATGAGCTCAGCAGCGGACTTATAGGTTTGGGTCATAGTAGCGCCCTGCATCTTCACCATTTGCTCTCGCAGGTCCGTAATATCCGGCAGCCAATAGCTAATACCATCAATATACTCCGGAGTGCCGGGCACTGTAGCCATAGCTAGGCCCTTGCTCTTTACCATGGCATGCAGCACTCTGCCCAAATCCACCATGTCTGTGAGCGGCAAATCCGTCTTCACCATATTGGTTAGCTGCTTAGCCAGTCCGGGAATATGCAGCAGCATGTTGGCCGAAGTAATACGATCATATACCGCCATCATAAAGTGCTGCTGGCGACGAATGCGACCTATATCGCCCTCTTCATCACGATAGCGCACATATTGAATAGCTGTTTTGCCGTCCATATGCTGCATGCCCTTTTTTAAATCGATTTTAAAGCCGTCCCATTCATCATAATAATACATATTCTTCTCAACATTAATATCTACGCCACCAATGGCATCTACCAAGCCCACAAAGCCCTTAAAATCCACCATGACATAATTATTAATCTTGATACCCAAAAGCTCCTCCGTGGTCTTTTGGGTCAACTCCCGTCCACCATAGGCATAAGCATGGTTAATCTTATCCCAGCCATGTCCTTTAATGAGCACGCGCGTATCACGAGGCACGGACAGCAGCGAAGCCGCCTTTTTATTTGTATCAAACATAACCACGAAAAGAGTGTCACTTCTCCCCACATCATGCTCTTCAGCCCGTTCATCCACGCCTAAAACAATGATATTCTTCTTTAAGGCCAGCCTGTCACCGGGAGCCAAATTATCCATGCCCTTTTCTGGATTGAAGTAACTAAACAGCAGATAAGCAAAGGCGCACACCGCTGCCACTATACCTAAAATCTTCACCTCAAAAATACTTTTCATACTACCATCCTCTCATTAAAAACATTAAATAAAAAATAAGCTTAAGCTTCAGCCTTGAGCAAAAAATTCTCCAGCTCCTGCCGACTACGATGGAGAAAGGCGTGAAGCATGCGGGCTGTTAACCCCCAAATTACATGATTATCATACTCATAAAAATACACATAATACTCCTTGTGCTTACGCCAGCCCCGCATACGATTAGGGACCAAATCAAAGGGAAAGTCCTCCCCAGGATGGTCCGCCAGCTCCATGGAGCAGCGCCGAGGCTTCATGGCCAGAAGCTCTTGTAGGGGAACAGTGAACACGCACTCCACCTCACTAGGATTAAAGGATATTTTGCTAATATCCTTAAGCATGCCCACAAAGGGATGAATAATTGGTCCCATATGCGTCACCAAGGAATCAAGCTCTCCGCAAAGGGTGATATCCTCAGGAGAAAGACCCAACTCCTCACAGGTTTCTCGCACTGCGGTCACAGCAAAATTGTTAGCATCACTGCATTCCACCTTGCCTCCGGGAAAGCAAATCTCCCCGGGCTGACGCCGCAGGCTGTGAGCCCGCTCTTCAAAAAGCACAGCAATCCCCTGCTCGGTTTGCACAAGGGGTAGCAGCACGGCAGCCTCCCACAGCCTGTCCAGCTTATCGATGCCGGGAGGACGCCTGTGCAGTCGCTCATATAAAATTTCTTGTAGTTGTTTTAGCTTGTCCATATTAGCATCCTATTATAGCACTTATAACACACAAATTCTAGTAAAAACTGCATTACATCTATTTCCCAAAATATCTTTACTATCTTCTACAAAGTAAAAGCCCTCTCCTGCCTTGCCACAAAAATTTTTCAAAATAATCCTTATGCGGACATAGGAAAAGCGCCGCCCACGCAAAGCAGGCGACGCCAAGGGAAAGGACGATATTAGTAGAGAGGCTCTTTAATGTTAGCGCGCTCGCTCTTATCAATCAAAGCAGCAACGGTTGCGTCACCGGTGATATTAACAGCAGTACGCGGCATATCCAAAATACGGTCGATACCAGCAATCAAAGCAGAGCCTTCCAAAGGCAGACCCAAAGTGGTCAGGATCATGGTCAGCATGATGAAGCCAGCGCCGGGAACACCTGCGGTACCGATGGAAGCCAAGGTACCGGTCAAGATGATGGTCAGATATTGGGCACCAGTCAACTCAATGCCGTACAATTGAGCGATAAACAGTGCGCAAACGCCTTGGTAAGCAGCGGTGCCGTCCATGTTAATTGTTGCACCCAAGGGCAGTACGAATGAGGAAACCTCTTTGGAAACGCCCATCTTTTGTGCGCAGCTCATGGTCAGGGGCAGAGTGCCGCCGGAGGAGCAGGAGCTGAATGCCATCAGGAATGCCGGAGAAATGCCCTTGAAGAATTGGAAAGCATTGGTACCAGCAACGAATTTCAGCAGAGCGCCATAAACGACAACTGCATGTACTAGGCAAGCCAGGTATACAGCCAGAACAACCTTCAGCAGGGGCAGCAGTACTGCCGGGCCGTTAGCAGCAACAACCGGAGTAATCAAACCGAATACGCCGATAGGAGCAACTGCCATAATGTAGCCAACCATCTTGTAGGAAACCTCAGCCAAACCATTGATGGTGTGCTTCAGGTAGTCAGCCTTTTCGCCAACAGCAGTGATGCCAACGCCGGTAAAGAGAGCAAAAACGATGATTTGCAGCATATTGGCTTTAACCATTGCACCCAGCGGGTTGGTGGGGAAAATGTCGATGATAACCTTCATCAGAGGAGGAGCAGCCTTAGCCGCAACCTTTACAGATTCAGCGGGCATAGCCAGACCAGCACCAGGTTGGAATGCAGTGCCAAAGCCCAAGCCGATAACGATAGCGAAAGCAGTGGTCAACATGTACCAAGCGATAGTCTTGATACCAATGCGGCCAACCTTTTTAATATCACCCAGGCTGCATACACCAATTACCAGACTGGAGAATACCAGAGGAACGATGACCATCTTGATCATGTTCATAAAAATAGTGCCCAAAGGTCCGATCCAGGTTTTAGCAAAGGCAGCACCTTCAGCACCAAGCTCTAAGCCGGCAATAATACCGAGAGCCAAACCAATGAGAATTTTGGTAGATAAGTTCACGATAAATAACCCCCTAAACAGTTTATAATAACGATTACTACCATTATAGCAGAGGTTTTCTAAAAAATCTCATTGTATACAGTATTATTCTCATGTATACAATATATTTCAACAGGCTAGACTATTACCACTACTTCACCCTAAAATGTTTGTATGGTTTGCAGGCAAAAGAAAAATATCCCCTGTATTGCTACAAGGGATATCCGCTGTCCATTTACTTAGCGAACACTTCAAAAAGGATTACTGCCAACGCGCCGGGGATGCCAAAAAAGCCAGCAATCAAAGCCTTGATAATGGTAATTTTGAGGCTGAAGCCAACAAAAGAGCCTAAAATGTTCACCAACCACAGTAACACTGCTCCACAAATACCGTTCCACACCAGCTTAAATGGCATGGACAGGAGCTTGACGATTAATAATAATAAAACTACGCCCACCAGCATAGGCCCCAAGGAGCCCAAGGGCCCAAGGCCGGCACTGGCTGCCAAACCTTCTAAAGTAGACATGAATACAAATGCCTTCCTTTCCTTGCTTACATTGCGCGCCTGTTTTCCAAAGCCTTGGACAGAGTAACCTCGTCGGCATACTCCAGATCACCGCCCATGGGTAGGCCGTGAGCAATGCGACTCACCGTAATGCCTATGGGTTTTAATAGCTGAGCCAGATAGGTGGCTGTAGCCTCGCCCTCCACATCGGAATTGGTGGCAATAATAATCTCGCTAATTGATTCATGCTGCAGTCGCTGAAAAAGCTCCCTGATTTTGAGCCTATCAGGTCCAATCCCATCCAAAGGGGAGAGGACTCCGTGCAGCACATGATAAAGGCCATTGTAGCCATGACTGCGCTCCATCGCAGCAATATCCTGGGGGTGGTCCTCTACACTGTTCGTGAAGGGATCCCGGGGTGGGTCGCTGCAAATAGCACATTTTTCGCCATCGGTCAGGTTGTAGCACTGGCTACAATAATGAATGCTTTTTTTGGCACTGCTTAAGGCCTCTGCCAGCTGCTGCACCTCGCTCTCCGGCATGTCAATGATATGATAGGCCAGGCGCATGGCCGTCTTGGAGCCCACGCCAGGCAAGCGGCGCAGCTGCTCGTAAAGATTAGCCAAGGGCCTGATCATCCGGGCCATATTACATGCCGGGCAGCTTCATACCGCCGGTAATCTTGCTCATTTCCTTTTCGCTAACTTCTTCAACCTTTTTCAGACCGTCATTTACAGCTGCCAGAATCATATCCTCCAGCATTTCAATATCCTCTAAATCCACAGCTTCCGGCTTGATTTTAATGGATTGCAGCTCTTTTTTACCGGAAACAACTACGGTTATAGCGCCACCGCCCACAGAGGTTTCAAAGGTGCGTTTTTTCATATCCTCTTGCATTTTAGCAATATCGGCTTGCATCTTTTGCACCTTTCTCATCATTGCTTGCATATTACCCATGCCACCAGGAAACATAATAAATCCTCCTTATTATCTAAATCAAAAATTATATTTATCTTGAGCTCCGCTCCAGGCGAAACAACAATTCCTTTAATCAAGCTTTGTAATAGTGCCACCAAAGGCATGCATAGCCTTTTGCAGATTTTCGGGCAATTCGCTTTGCTCAAGGCCTTGAACCTTGGACTCGGTAGCCACCTGAGGCTTGGGCAAAGCTGCCTGTGGCTTACTGCCACCAGCTCGCTTCTTGAGCTCTGCTTCCGCCTCGCACTGCAGGCGAATCTGCCTGCGCGCCAAACGCAAAAGCACCCCTTCAAAATATTCTCGAAAATCAGGCTTAGTCATGCGCTGGCTTTGAAAGGCACTTTTAAAGGTCACCACCAAAATATCGTTAGCAAAGCTGTAGACCCTGCCACCCTTGGCACAGGAATACATAGACATCTTTTTATCCGAGCGCACCAGCTCCAATGCTTGCTGCCAAAAATCTTCTCCTGCGGCGTAGTCCCCACCAAATTCTTCGATGGTAGAGGAGGTTTCAACAGCTTGCTTGACAGGCTGCACTGCTACCGGAGTTTTTACTTGCTCCACAGACTGCACTGCTACCGTAGTTACCCCCTGCTCAACGGTCTGCATTGCTACCGGAGGCACAGCGGAAAGCTGCGCCAGCTCATCTGCCGAGGGCACACCCTCGTCCGGCTCTTCGAACTGCTCCTCGGGCCCAGTATAAAGCAGATGCTGGGGCACCGCTTTGGTCTGAGGTAAAGCCTTAGGTCTGGCAGGTTTTGCTGATTCCTGCGCCACCGTTGCACTTTGTGCCTGCAGAGGTTGAGCCCTTTGCACAACAGGAGTACTAGGAGTACTAGCTGCAGCCGGCCCAGCCTTATACACCGGTACGGCTGCCCCACCAGCCAGCTGCCGCTCCAAGCTTTCTACCCGAGCAGTTAAGCTGGCTAAAGCGCTCCCTTCCCGGCGGCACAAATCTAATAAGCACAGCTCCGCTGTAATCCGTTGCCGCATGGTGCCACGCAGCTCCGTAAGGGCTCCATGGAGCCGTTCCTCTGAAGCCATAATTCTATCAGTAGTATACAAGGCTGCCAACTCACTTAGTCCTTCCGCCGTATCCGTCAAATAGACCTCATTGTATTGGGGTACAGCCTTGAAAAGCAGTAAGGCACGCAGATACTCTACTAGCTCCGTCAAAATTTGGCGCACATCCTTGCCCTGCTCCAAGAGGGAGCTGAGCTGAGCCAATGCAGAAGGCACATCCTGTCGACCAATGGCGGCTACCAGCTCACGCAGTGCTTCCCGGCCCACAATGCCCAAAACCTCCCGCACTGTGGCCGCAGTGATCCTTTTGGCCATTACGCCACATTGATCCAACAGGCTTAGCGCATCACGCATACCTCCCTCGGACTGAATGGCAATCAAACGCAAGGCTTCTTCCTCAGCCTCCAAGCCACTGCCTTGGGCAACCATGGCCAAATGCTCTACAATCTCCTCCACCGTTACCCGCCTAAAGTCAAAGCGTTGGCAACGGGAATGAATTGTAGCGGGAATCTTATGGGGATCCGTGGTAGCCAAAATGAAGATAACATGGCTGGGTGGCTCCTCCAGCGTCTTCAGCAGCGCGTTGAAGGCCTCCGTAGTCAGCATGTGCACTTCATCAATAATATATACCTTATAGCGACAATCAACAGGAGTAAAGGCCAATTGATCCCGCAGCGTCTTTATTTCGTCAATACCGCGATTGGAGGCAGCATCAATTTCAAAAACATCCATGGAGGAGCCTTCGGCAATGCGACGACAATTGTCACACTGACCACAGGGATTTGGCGTAGGACCCTGCTCACACTACAACGCATTGGCCAAAATGCGGGCAGAACTAGTTTTACCCGTGCCACTGGGTCCGTCAAAAAGATAGGCATGAGCAATTCTGCCACTGGTCAGCGCATTAGTCAGCGCCTGCTTCACCGGCTGCTGTCCCACCAGCGTAGCAAAATTTTGGGGCCGCCATTGGCGGTATAATGCCACATAAGCCATAGCCATACTCCTTCCATCATTGATACTGCTGCAGCCACCCTAGCTTCTCGTAGTAAAGATAGCATAGACCACACAGCTTCAAGCTATATTATAGTATAATCACCGCTCAGCCGCAAGAAAAAAAGCGCTGAGCAAAGCTCAGCGCCGCTTACTTCCCTGTAGGGCCGCAAACCCGAGCACCCCCACGGCACATGAAAGTATCCGCTTAAGGCTGCTTCCTTCCGGACCTGACCTGGTTCACAGGCTCCCATTGCGCAGGACTCAAATTTACGGTCCTACAGAGAAGCAATAAAAAAGCCGCAATTGCGGCCGATTTTTAATGGCGGAGAGAGAGGGATTCGAACCCTCGGTACGGTATCCCGTACACACGCTTTCCAGGCGTGCACCTTCAACCACTCGGTCATCTCTCCAGGGTTGAAAACTAGAACAATTTTCAATTCCCGCACCCACTACAGGCACGCACAGTAAAACAACTGCGAATATTATTATACTTGTTTAATCGCAGTAAGTCAAGTAGTTTTTGTAAAATATTTTATATATCATCTGCATCTTCGGCAGGCACTAACATCACAGCACAGTCCACATTGAGTACTACATTTGCCGATGTGCTCCCCAGCTCCTCGCCATTAGTCATATCCGCGCCTGTCTTGGCCATCATAATCAGACTCACATTATCACGCTCGCAGATAGCTGCAATTTTTTTAGATGCTACACCATGGGACACATAATAATCGGCTTCGATACCGAAAATTTTCATTTCGTCCACAAGCTCCTTCAAAAAGAGCACAGCACTACCGTATTTCTCCTTATAGTCGTGCTTGTTCCGGCTATGTTCAATAACATGAACAAAAATCACCTTGCCCACCAATTCCCGCAAGCTACGAATTATATTTAAAGCTTCCAGGGACTTTCGAGAAAAGTCAGTGGGAACCAAATTGGGTTGTAAAAGGTTTTCCTGTTCCTCGTGTATCTCGGCCTTGTTAATCAAGAGGGGAATATTCGTTACCCGAGCCAGTTCAAAGGTCGTACTACCCATGAGGGCACGCTTCAAAAAGCCCTTGCGGTGGGAGGCAACCAAAACCAAGTCCACGTCGTATTCCTCAGCCAGCCCTTGCACGTTCTCACTAATATCACCTGTACGGGTAACGATGGAGATTTCTTCATAACCAGCCTGTTCTATATCATTTTTATAGCCCTCTAAGCGACTTTGAGTGCGTTTATAGCTACTACCGTCAGGGTCGGCGTCATCATCATCGTCAAAAATGTGCGCCAAGACCACTTCCGTTTCCGTGTCGGGGCATAAGTTAAACAGACACTCAGTCAGCTTGTCGGCCTGCGGAGACAAATCGGTCGCCAGCAGAACCTTGGTGAATGTACTCATTTATCTGCTCCTTTAAACAAATATATATGGTTTCTTTTTCGCCATGAAATGTAAAAATCCTGCTAATATTGTAAATCTGATTGGAGAAATTTAGGAATTACTCGACAGCTACTTAGAGCCTACTCAACGGGTCCACCACACCATTGGCAGCGAAGGCTGCTTCCCTATCCCGGCAGGTGCCACATTGATGGCAGGGCGCTGCCCCTCCGTCATAGCAGGACCAGGTTAGCTCATAGGGCACGCCCAACCGCAGGCCCTCGGCCACAATATCCTTCTTCGTTTTATCTACAAAGGGAGCCACTAGTCGCACCTTTTTGCCACTGCCCAAATAAACCGCCTGATTCATGGCTTCGTTAAACTCATGGCTACAGTCAGGGTAGGCATTACCCGCCGCGTCATCAGCATGAGGTCCGTAATAAATCTCCCCGCAGCCATATTCCAAGGCAATGCTGGCCGCCGTTGCCAAAAAGAGGCCATTGCGAAAGGGCACATAGGTGGTTACCGCCTCGCCCTGACGCTCCTTCAGCTGCTCTGCATAAGAAGCATGGGGCACCGCCTCCGTAGAGCCCTGAAGCAGGCTGCAGTTGCTGTGAGCAAAGATCTGGGATAGATCCATCTCCAAAAGCTCCACCTTATAATGGGCTGCTATAGCCCGTGCCGACTCCACCTCACGACTGTGCTTTTGACCATAGCTCATGGATAGAGCCAAAACTTCATCACCATATTTTTCCTTGGCCAAAGCCAAACAGGTGGAGCTATCCACGCCACCACTCAATAACACCAATGCTTTCATGTCAATTTGCCTCCTCATCATAAAAAAGAAAAAGCTTCGCCCACTACAGACGAAGCTTTTGTACAGAATAATCCAATTCATGCCCGTAGTTTTGTTTAAAGACAGGA
>CAMFZA010000012.1 GCA_946002345.1 uncultured Phascolarctobacterium sp.
TGACAAGGGCAGAAGTACGATGAATATTGGAGCATGCTGTGTCATTTACTTGCCCTCCTCAATACCTCGACTTCCTCAACGGAGCCATAAATCTCTTTAATACGCATAAGAAGCGCAATGGCTACACCGGTGGTACCAAGGCTAACAACAATTGCCGTTAGCATCAGACCATGAGGTAGGGGGTTAATATAGGCATTGGGGTCGGTGGTAATGCCGTTTTGAATGGGAATCATCGCACCGTCCTTTTGGGCGAAGCACAGGTAGAAGAAAATAACTGCTACCTGCATAACATTCATGGCCATGAGCTTTTTCATATAGTTCTTGCTCAAAACCATGCCATATACACCTAAGAAAAAGAGAATCATAACCAGGGAGTATATGGCTTTAGTCTTTAAAAACTCATTCAACACTTCCATCATCTTCACCCCTTTTCACGATTGCATCAAGCAGATTAATAATTGTCATCATTACGCAGATGGCAACGCCGATTTCGATGAGGAAAATGCCCATAGCATGCATTTCATGCTTCGGCTCCAGCACAATCGGCATATAATCATAATTCAGGAAATAGTCCGCGCCGCCAAAAATAGTCAGCCAACCAGTAAAGGCATATAGGAACGTACCTAAACCAGCCATAACCACGGAGGTTTTCCCCAGCACATTAAACTTTGTATCAAAGCCCAAAATCAAGCGCGCCAACAGCACGCCCACAGCCAGCAAAGCACCGGCCTGGAAGCCACCGCCAGGAGAAAACTCGCCTAAGCACAGCACGTACACGCCATAGACGATGGTAAAGGGCACCAGCATACGGAAGGCCACATTGAGGATGAGGCCACCAAATGGTTCTTTCATCATTTGATAATCTCTCCTTCCTCCGGATCCTCCGGCTCCTCCTCGGGACGACGACCAACGGGATTACTGGTGAGCACCAGCACCGTGGTCAGGCCTGCCAAGAACATTACCGAGGTCTCCCACATGGTATCGAAGCCCCTGTAGTCAATGATGACACCGGTTACGATGTTAGGAGAGCCTGTATCCTCCGCACTGCGGGAAATATAGGTCGGGGTAACATGCTGGTTAGGAGCCGCATTGGCATCACCAATTTGCGGCAGATAAGTTACAACGGAGCAAAACATGCCCGTCATAATTGCTAAAATTACTGCAACTAAGCCACGCATTATTTACACCACCTGTCAATTTTTCTCAAAGAAGCTACAAAGAAGATTGTAGAAATGGTACCAATAACTGCTTCGGTGAAGGCCACGTCAGGAGATCCCATCATCAAATACAGCAGCACGGCACAGAAGCTGAAGCCGCTATAAATAATAGCCGCACTTAAAATATCCTTACAAAAGATTACAGCACAGGTAATCAGAATCAGGAAAATCAATAATACTGCTTCAACAATGTATATCTGCATCTTATTTATCCTCCTTCTGTCTGATATGACCTACGGGCTCATCCGCACTGTGGTCCTGTTTTTCTAGGCCCACCAGCTTTTTGGCACCCTTGGTTTCCAGTGTCCATACAGGATGACCGGATTTATAGGCTGCCTTGCCCAAAATATGGGAACCAATGGGGTTAGCCATGAACACGATTAGGAAGGCAAAGGCCATCTTCACAGCTGTCAGGGTGGGGCCCTCGTAAATCATTAAGCCGATAAAGGAAAGGGTGCAGCCCAAGGTTTCACTATTGCCGGAAGCGTGGATTCTCGAATAGAAATCCGGCAAACGCAGCATACCAATAGCAGAGCCTACAAAGAAAACTAAGCCGCCCAGCATAAAGATTGCCGCGATAAGCTCTCTGAGAGAATTAAGACCGAATGCTTCAATCATATATTTTTACCTCCCAGGAATTTTGCCACGATAACAGAACCAATAAAGCCCAGGAAGGCATAGGAAATGGCAATATCCACATACATATCCGGACGTCCGTCAATATAGCCAAAGAGCACCAAAAGCAAAATGGTGTCCGCACCAATAACACCTAAGCCATTCATTCTGTCGTAAATAGTGGGTCCATAAAACAAACGCTGCAGCATGGCACCAATAACAAAGAGAATGGAAATCATTAGGATAAAAAAGATTACATTCATAATTATTCCTCTCCCTCCGCTACTGCAAAATCAAATTTTTCTCCATACAAATCAGCGACCTTCTTTTGCATAGAGCCATCCAATACACCGGCAGCCGCGCCCTTAGTGAGAGCGTGAATCTCGTACAAGCCATCATCGGTAACGTTGATGGTCACAGTACCAGGAGTCAGCGTAATGGAGTTAGCTAACACAACTGAGGCCATGGGATTATCCGCTCTAAAATAGAAGCGTACTACCTTGGGGTCAATGTCCAGCTCCTGAGCCGTCGTAGCCAACAAGACATCGATGTTTGCTAAAACCAACTGCCACATAAGCCAGAAAAAGTACATAATGAATTTGGGGATAGAAACACCAAAAACAAAATATCTTTTACTGCCATCCTTATTCGGCACCAACAACAAGGGATAGGTAACCCAGGTAGTGACAATCGCTGTAATAAGACCGTACACGACGAACTTTGTTTCTGTTCTGCCTGACAAAACCATCCAAAACCCAAAAAGCACCACGAACATGGCAAGCTTATGGACCAAGGTTGAGCCCACAATATTGTTGTTGTTTAATACTCCTTGCTTTTCCACAGCTACCACCTTTCTTTATAATATTTTTTGTACAACCTGAATACATGTATACATTTGACAAAATAGAAAAATCTCCTGCCTGCAACACCGCCCAAAGGCGAAATATTGTAATTATTTTTCTTGCAGATTGATTTCTCTAAATTGACAAGTCTCTATGGGTAGCATTCTTTGGGCTAAGCGCTGTACACGCTCAATATCCGCAGTGCCACAAATGGTCACCTTGCCCTCGCCCTCTGTCTTGGCAAGACCCTCTGCTTGCAAAGCCTCCATAGCCAGCTGGCTGGTAGCCTCCGCCGGGTCAATAATGGTAACCTCCGGCCCGAATTCAGCAGTAATTTGCTCCTTAATAAAAGGATAGTGGGTGCAGGACAAAATCAAAGCATCTACCCCCGCCTCCTTTAAGGGTGCCGCATATTCCCTAATGGCCTCAGGCAGCTCCTTGCTTTCGAACTGCTCCCCCTCAATCAAGGGGACGAATTTAGCGCAACCCACAGGATAAACCTCTGCTCCGGGGTCCGCTGCTAAGATGGCCTTTTTATGAGCCTCAGTACTGATGGTAAAGGGAGTAGCGAAAACGCCAATCTTTTTCTTTTTGCTAGCCGCCAAAAGCAGCTGCTCCCCCTTGGACATGCCCACAATGGGGAATTGGTGCGCTCCCTTCAAGCTCTCCACTCCCAGCATGGTCAGTGTGTTACAGGCGATAACCACCTCTTTGACACCCTGAGCAGCCAGCCAATCAATAATTTCGGCTACAAATTTACGAATTTCCTGTTCCGGTCTAGTTCCATAGGGAGTGCGGGCAGTATCACCCACATATATAAAATCCTCATGTGGCAACAGCTGGTGCAGGCACTTTAAAACGGACAAGCCCCCCACACCTGAATCTAACACGCCAATAGGTGCATCCTTACGCATAGCCATAACCTCCTTTTCCTTTGATGTTATTATAACACTAATAAACTGTCAAGCCAACCTAAAACCAGGCTAACACCTATTGCTACTCTATCAGGTCACCATAAGTTAAAAAAAACACCGCCGATACTCAGTATCGACGGTGATAAGACCAGAGTTGTTGTCACTGGCGATGCAAAACGTTGCACCAAGCTAGCTAATCTATTTTACACGATAGTACGCAAATAGTCCATAAATTTTTCGCGTAAATCCTCGCGACGTAGGGCATATTCGCAGGTAGCCTCTAAATAGCCCAGCTTATCGCCCACATCGTAGCGACGACCAATGAAATCATAAGCGTACATAGCCTGCTTTTTAGCCAGCACCTTCAAGGCATCGGTAAGCTGAATTTCGCCACCGCGTCCGGGCTCAGTGTGCTCTAGAATTTCGAAAACTTCCGGCATGATTACATAGCGGCCTAATACTGCTAATTGGCTGGGAGCTTCCTCCACAGCAGGCTTTTCCACCATATTCTGAACCTTGAAAATGCGTTCCTTATCAGTGGGAGAGCTGGCCACGATGCCGTAGGAGGAAACCTTCTCCTTGGGCACAGTTTGGCAGCCTAAAACGCTGCCACCGGTAGCCTCGTACACATCCATTAGCTGACGCAGACAGGGATACTCATCATTATACACAACATCGTCTCCCAAAAGCACAGCAAATGGTTCATTTCCCACAAAGGCCTTGGCGCACAAAATCGCATGACCCAAGCCACGCGGCTCCTTTTGGCGGATGTAGTGAATATTGATGTCCGCAATGTCCTTAACCTGCTTGAGCAAATCCAGCTTGCCATGCTCCTCCAGATTCATCTCAAGCTCAGGACTGCGGTCGAAATGATCCTCAATAGCTCTTTTGGTGCGACCACTGACAATCAAAATATCGGTAATGCCGCTAGCCAACGCCTCTTCGATAATATATTGGATAGTGGGCTTATCCACAATGGGCAGCATTTCCTTAGGGCAGGCCTTGGTGGCAGGCAAAAAGCGGGTACCTAAGCCGGCAGCAGGAATAACTGCTTTCGTAATCTTTTGCATAATCCAACCTCCGTAAAAGTGCTACCATTTATGCAGCTTCCAACAGCCTACTTGTCCCCCCCGTGGGAACCTTTGTGTTTAGTGCCATAGTAATAGTAATAGCCATAACCATAGTGACTATTACCAGACACATCCACCTTATTCAGCACCACACCCAACAGATGTGCTCCAGCCTGCTCCAAGCGAGTTTTGGCCTCCACTGCAATGGAAGGGCTTACAGTACCAGAAGCAATCACCATAATAGTTCCATCCACCTTACCGCTCACAACAGCAGCATCAGTAACGGGCATAATGGGCGGAGTATCAACCAGCACATAATCAAAATGCTGCTTCAGCTCGTTAAAAATGTCCCCCATGTTTTGACTAGATAAAAGCTCGGAAGGATTAGGAGCCACCGGACCACTGGTCAAGACATACAAATTGGGAATGTTTGTCCGTTGGATAATGTCCATAACATTGCTGCCCGTAGCAATGCAATTAGACAGACCCTTATTAGGCAAGTTGAAGATTTTGTGCTGGGTGGGATTACGGAAATCGCAATCGCACACTACCACACTGTGCCCAGCCTGAGCCATAACCACTGCCAGATTGGAAATAGTGGTGCTTTTACCATCATTGGGAGTAGCACTGGTCACCATAATGGTCTTCAGTTCTTTGCCCGCGATATTGGAAAATTTAATATTCGTTCTAATAGTTCTATATGCTTCGGACACAGGAGATTTAGCATCCGAATTCGCAATTAAAGTTACTTCTTCCATACTGCCCTCCAGATCTTCTGCCAGGTGCTCAGATTTTCTGTCTCCTGTGCTTCACTCAAGGATTCACTGCTCGGCACTTGACCCAAAACAGGCAATCCCAAATAGTTGGAAACATCGTCGCTAGTTTTAATGGTGCGGTTCATCAGCTCACGAGCAATAACAAAACCGCTGCTGCCAAAGAGCCCTAACAAGAAGGCCAAAACCAAGGTCAAAGCCTTTTTCGGCTTCACGGGTTTTTCCGGCAGAGTTGGTGCATCTACAACCTGTACCTCGGTGGAAACAGCTACCTCAGCCACCTTGGCCTCCTCCAAGCGTTTAGCCAGCATAACGTAAATTTCTTGAGCCACAGTGGTATCACGCAGCAAGCTCAGATATTGCTGCTCGGTGTCGGACAATCTTTGTACATCCTCGTTGTAGCGACCTTCCAGCTCCCTGATGGTATTCAAATTGCTTTGAGCCACCTTCATCTCGGCTTCGCTCTTGAATTTATCGGCCAACAGTCCTTGATGCACCGCGTTGGTAGATGATGTCTCCAAGGACGCGATGCGAGCAATTTCTGTATTCAGGCTTTGGCGAATGCCAGCGATTTCCTTATTAACCTCCAGCACCTTAGGATGCTTGTCAGTGTATTTGTCAAGATAATTGATGCGTTGGGTTTCCAGAGTTGCCAATTGCTTTTGCAGCGCAGTGATAACATTGTTGTCAGCAACGCTGGCAGTATTATCCTGTAATTGACGGCTTACGGAAGTATTGCGGGCCTTGGCTGCCTCCAAAGCAACCTGATTTTCGGCACGCAGCTTATCCACCATGGTCAGCTTATCAGCAGTCATCTTCACCTGATTATCCGGGGAAAGCACGTTATTATCCTTTTTGAATTGGGTCAGCTTGCTTTCCGCATCATTCAGCTCCTGCTTGGAGGATTTCACACGCTCCTCAATGAAGAGGCGGGTGGTCTTTTGCTCACCACGTACCAATTCGGTCAAACGTGTCAGGAAACCATTAATCAAGAGCTGGTTAGCCTTCTGCGCATTCTCTGCAGTCTTGGCATTCACAGTAACCTGCATAATTTCCGTATCCTTAAAGGGATTGGTGGTAATGCGTCCCTTGACATAGCCCTCATAGCCAGGATATTTTCCTTCCTTATTGGCTACCTCAGTTGCTTCGATAACAGGAACAACTACACTGCGGCTTTTCAGAATCTCTGCATAGGTGCTCATGAGCTGCTTAGTAGCCATGGCATTACCCATGGGCATGGATTCCAAAATGGAGCTGCCAATACCCTTGGGCTGCTTCACGCGCAGCAAAGCCACAGATTCATAGGTCGGGGGCACAATAATCAGGTAGACCACGGCAGCAGCCACGAAGCCACAGGTTACCCTTTTGATGGTGCGTATATTTTTTTGTAATACGTGCCATAAATCACGTAAATCAATAGTAATCTCTTGCTCGTCCACGTTTCTACTCCTCTTAATCCTTGTTATTTTGCCTAATTTCGCTGCCCATGTACCATGCATTCAAGAACGGTAGAATATCCTTCTGGAAGATGATCTTGCCATTGCTGCTTAGGTAAACGCAATCTCCCTCTTGCAGGGTGATGTTCTTAGAGGTATCACCCTTGGTCAGCAAGGCATTGATGTTGACCTTCATAAAGGCATTCTGCTCACCACGACGAATGACAAAAACCTTCTTCTTGGCACTGGATTCAGTAAAGCCCTCCGCCTTGGCCAAAGCATCCAACAGGTTGTGACTTTTCTCCAGCTCGTATAGTCCCTGACGCTTTACTTCGCCCAGAACATATACCCTAGTGGTGCCCAGCTTGGCGATATTGATGGTTACCATGGGGTCCACAATGTATTCACTGAGCCTGTCAGTAATTTCCTTCTGAACCTGGGATACAGTCTTGCCCGTAACATCCACATCTCCGATAAGCGGCATGGACAAGCGTCCGTCAGGACGCACAATATAAGGATTAGCGTTGGAGCCATCCGGACTGCTCAAATCAGGATGATTGTACACAGTCAGCTGCAGCTGATCGCCGCCACACATTATGTACTCTGCAGGCTCTGCTGCCTGAGTACCTACTAGTGGCAGCATAAGGCTGGCTGCCAGCAATGCGGAAAACAGTAATTTTTTCATAATTCTCTCCTTATCCAAAAAGCTTACTCCAAAAGCTCTTTTTCTTCTTCTCTACCGGTTTTATCATTTGTGGCAGCTTAAGCACGATTTCCTGGTCTGCCAAAAGCCTTGCAGGGTTAACCTCACAAAGCTGTCGCGCCTTCTCCGGCCCAACCAGATCTGCCAAACGCTGCTTGGCATGGGTCAAATCAGTATTGCGAATCTTCACCCGATGGGCATCACTGCCAATACAACAAATCACATCGTTTTTGAGCAGAATCTCGGCATTTTGCTGCACATGCTCCCCAAAGCGTCCTGTAATACTACCCCCGTTCATTTGGGTTAGCACACCACTGCGCATCCATTTCAACAAACGCTGGGGCTGCGCCATCAATCCCTGATGTCGCTCCGGATGAGCCAGCACCGGGCAAATGCCCTTCAGTTGCAGTTCATACCAAAAATCCTCGGTATAGTCGGGAATGCTCATGGCCGGCAATTCTACCAACAGGTAGTGGCTACCGCCTAGGCAATAATCCCGGCTCCCTTCCTGAAACAACTCCAAAATATCCCAATTCATTTCAATCTCTGCCCCAGGATAAATGGCCAAATCCAAGGACTCCCCAACCGCCATAGCACGCAGTTCGGCCACACCGTCCTGAATACGCTGCCAGGAAGGGCAGTTATTTAATTCGATCACATGGGGCGTGGCTACAATATGCCTTGTGCCACAGCCAGCCGCCATTTTCAGCAGCTCCCTGGATGTCTCTG
Source organism: uncultured Phascolarctobacterium sp. (assembly GCA_946002345.1). GTDB lineage: Bacteria > Bacillota > Negativicutes > Acidaminococcales > Acidaminococcaceae > Phascolarctobacterium_A. The sequence continues at coordinate 8,300 of CAMFZA010000012.1, forward strand.
CATCCGGCGAGCCATCATCCACACCGTAAATAATATGGGAATGTAAATCGTACATGCATTAATCCTTTACTTAAGTACAAGCCTAACGAAAACCTAACCTGCAAGAGCCTATATTTAAACACTAATATATTCTATAATTATCAATATTATATCACTCTTAAAAAGCCTAAGCAAGCAAATTGTTAACACAACAAATAGCTCCTGCCTACCATCCATATCTAGTAGCAGGAGCCATGCCTTCATCATAAATATTGTAAAATTTCTTTAGCATGGGGCAGGATGATATCTGGCTTGATATGGCCCTGCTCCACATCCTCCAGGCTAGCCTCCCCGGTCAGCACCATGATGGACAAAATGTCATTGTTCAGGCCAAAGGCAATATCCGTTGCCAGGCGATCCCCAACCATAGCGATTTCTTCCTTGGCAAAGCCAGTTTTATCCAACACCACGTCCACCATATACTGGTAAGGCTTACCAAAGATCAGCTGGGGCAGCTTTCCGGTGGCTGTCTTGATTAGCTCTAGCATAGCACCCGTGTCGGGAATAAACTCGCCCCCCTCAATGGGGCAACGCACATCAGGATGGGTAGCCACATAAGGCACGCCCTTGTCTATGAGGCGACAAGCGATGGCCAGGCGCTCGTAGGTCAGTGTTTGATCAAAGCCTACCACCACATAATCGGTCTCCTCCTCCAAGCTATTGGTCAATGTAAATCCAGCCTCGCAAATGGTGTCCAAGAGCTGAGGCGTACCCAGCACAAAAAGCCTCGCTCCTGGCTTATTTTTACTCATCCAGTTCGTCAGCGCATCGGAGGAAATTAAAATTTCCTTACGAGTTACCGGTACACCAAGACCATTCATCTTCTGCACATAATGCTCATGACTGCGGGAAGAATTATTGGTTAAAAGATAGTATTTTCTTCCGGCAGCAGTAAGCTTAGCAAAAAAGCCCTCCATGCCGGGTATCAGCTCGTTACCCAGGTTGATGGTTCCATCCATATCAAACAAAAAACATTTTATCCTGCTAATGCGCTCATAATCATAGCTCATGCACTATTTCCTCCAATCCTCGGGCTCAAGGGTCACCAGCAGCCCTGCTAGTAATCAGCCTTCTTTGCTGCAGCGGCACAGCGGCAAAACATCCTGCACCTATTCCGCCAAACGCCTAGCCCCGAGCTCCACTCAAAACTCTCTACCACGAAAGCCCCAGCAGGCACCGATACAGGGAATGCCTGTGTTGGCTGCCGTCATTAAATCCGTATCCGAATCACCAATATAAATAGTACTATCCTTGTCGGCTCCCAGCTTATGCATTACCGCCACCAGCATATCCGGTGCCGGCTTCTTGGCAATGCCCTCCTGCTCACCACAGGCAGCATCCAGCAGCCCCGGGAAATACTGCTTAGCCAACTCCTGCACGCCATAATCTGCCTTATTGGAAACAATAGCCGTCTGGCAGCCCAGCCTACGAGCCTCCTGCAGCAGCTCCATTACACCGGGATAGGCACAGGTAGTATCAGCACAATGCTCCTTGTAATACACATTGAAATCTGCGTAAACCTGCTCCTGTACCGATGCGCTAGTCCCAGCAGGCACCGCCCGCTCAATCAGCTTGCGGATACCATTTCCCACAAACATGCGCACCTCATCAACAGTACGCGTGGGAAAGCCATTTTTCTCCAAAGTATAATTGGTCGCTGCCGCCAAATCTGCCAGCGTATCTAAAAGGGTTCCATCTAAATCAAAAATCAAGGTCTTATATCGCAAAGCCTGTTCCCCCCAACTCGTTTTATCCACTCCCTATATCATAATATGGAACATGCAGAAATGCAATGCTTTTAGAAAAACAGAAAAAGGCGCATCAATGCCTATGAGCATTAACACACCTTAAATTCTGTATAATTGCGGTACTTTAGTTTTGTTTTAACAGCTTAACGATTTGCAATACTTCGTCCAAGCTAATGTCCTTTTCCTTAGGTTCGGGTTGTGCATCCAAATCTACAAAGAAGCTAGCCATATCACATGCCAGTAATTTATGTAGCTTGAGCAGATTAGGTAGGGTTACGGGCACACGACCACACTCAATATTACATAAATGTGTTTGAGAAATACCCATCTCCTTAGCTAAGCCTGTCTGAGTTAAATTCTTTGCAGTACGCAGTAATCTGATTCTGCGACCAATTAGTTTGATTTCTTCCTGCATCTTGTCCACCGCCTTTCAATACACCCACAATTATTTTTTTCTTGCAATATCCCTATATATGTTTAGAGTATATCACGAAATACAAATTTTTCAAGTCTTTTGTCTCAATTTTTTATTTGTTTTCTGGTATATTTTAGGCTTGTCGCTGATAATTACATGCTTAACGAATCAAAAACCAGACTTCGAAGGACGAATCTTCAAAAAATACTTTTCTGTCAAAAAAAGAAATGCTTACCCTAAGAGCAATCTATCGCTAGCCATTTCAGAGCCACTGGCCTTTTCAAACATAGCCAAAAGGTCAGGAATCTCCAAATGCTGCTTCTCCTCACCCTGCACATCGATAATAACACGACCATTATGCAGCATAATCAGGCGATTACCATAACGCAGTGCATCACGCATATTATGGGTAATCATCAGGGTGGTCAAATTATCTCGAGTAACAATTTTTTCGGTCAAGGCCAACACCTTGGCGGCTGTTTTGGGGTCCAAGGCCGCCGTATGCTCGTCCAAAAGCAACAGTTTGGGCTTCTTGAGCGTGGCCATGAGCAAGGTCAGGGCTTGACGCTGACCACCGCTCAGCAGGCCTACCTTAGCTGTCATGCGCTTTTCCAGACCTAAGTCCAGCTCCTTCAGGAGCTCATAAAAATGCTCATGTTGATCCCGAGACAGACTCCAGCCCAAGCCCGGAGTTTCGCCGCGACGAGATGCCAAAGCCAAATTTTCTTCAATCATCATGCCGGCAGCAGTGCCCAGCATTGGGTCCTGAAAAACACGACCAATATACTTTGCCCGCTTATGTTCAGGCTTCTTAGTGATATCCTCCCCATCGATGAGCACTCGGCCCTCATCAACGGGGAACACCCCGGCAATGGAATTCAGCATAGTTGATTTGCCGGCACCATTGCCGCCAATAACAGTAGCAAAATCGCCCGGCTTGAGATGCAGGCTTAAGCCCTGCAAGGCACGCTTTTCGTTAATGGTGCCAGGAAAAAAGGTTTTGGAAATATTTTCAACCAGCAGCATTTAACGCACCACCTTTCTAATGCCAAGCTTAGCTTTTATCAAGGGCATGGACAGGGCCAAGGCCACCAGCACGGAGGTAAAAAGCTTCAAATCATTGGGCGGCATACCCATCGCCAAAACAACCGCAATAACGATGCGGTACACGATGGAGCCTAAAACAACGGAAACTAGGCAATTTTTAAAGGAACGGGTGCCAAAAAGCACTTCGCCGATAATTACGGAAGCCAAACCGATAACGATGGTACCGGTACCCATGCCCACATCGGAGAAGCCATTGGACTGTGCCACCAACGCGCCACTAACAGCCACCAGGCCATTGCTGATTAAAAGGCCCAAAATAATGGTTACATCCGTATCCACGCCCTGAGCACGAATCATTTGCTGATTAAAGCCTGTAGCACGAATGGCTGCACCAATTTGGGTACCAAAAAACCAGTACATAAAGGCGCCTACGATTATCGTTACAACAAGCCCCACAATCAAGGTAGTTTGTGCCATATTCAGGCCCAGCATGCTGCGAGCAATCTTAAAGGAGGTATCCACGCCCAAAAGGGATAGATTGGCCTTGCCCATAACGCGTAGGTTCACAGAATATAGAGCAATCATGGTCAAAATACCAGCTAAAAGCGCCGGTATTTTCATTTTTGTGTGTAAAAGGCCTGTTACCACGCCGGACAAGGTGCCAGCAAGGAAGGCGATAAACAAAGCAGTTAAGGGACCGTAGCCAGCAACCATAAGTGAAGCTGCTGTGGCTGCACCCAAGGGAAAGCTACCCTCCACGGTCAAATCAGCTATATCCAGCACTCTAAAAGTAACATAAACTCCGAGAGCCATTACAGCCCACAAAAGGCCCTGGGCCACTGTAGGAATCAATAAGTCAATCATTAGCAACATCCTTCCATCGCTACACTCAAACCAAGCAGAAGGTCAGCAGAAAGCGAAAATATAGTCTTAAACCTAGCAAATAGCTAAGTAAGTAGCAAAAAGTCTGCCATATGTAGGATATGGCAGACTAAAATTCCTAATATGGGAAACCTCGATTATTTAACTAATTCTGCACCCTTCAGAACGTCTTCCGGAACCTTTAAGCCAATCTTTTCTGCTTCCTTCAGGTTAACCATAGCCTTGAATTCCTTTTGAGCTTGAATAGCCATATCAGCAGGTTTTGATTTACCGCTCAGAATATCAGCAGCCATTTCGCCAGCTTGGAAGCCCAGCTTGTAGTAGTCAACGCCCAAGGTTGCCAGGCCACCGGCTTTAACCATGCCACCTTCACCGCAAATTACGGGGAGCTTAGCTTCTTCGGTAACAGAAATCAAGGTGGGCATTGCAGAAGCCAAAACATTGTCGGTAGGTACATAAATAGCTTGAACCTTGCCAACCAGGCTACGAGCAGCCTGTTGAATATCATTTACATTGGAAACGGTTGCTTCTTTAATGGTTACACCCTTAGCAGTAGCAGCCTTTTTCAGGATATCCACCTGCAGTTGGGAGTTAACCTCGCTGGAGCAGTATATGGTACCTACGGATTTAGCGTTAGGAACAACCTTCAAGAGCAGGTCCAGCTGTTGCTCAACAGGGTTCATATCAGTGGTACCGGTAACATTGGTGCCCGGCTTAGCATTGTCTTTAACCAATTTAGCAGTCTTATAATCGGTTACAGCAGTTGCTACAATGGGAATATCGCTGGTTACGTTGGCCACGGTTTGTGCAGCCGGAGTAGCGATAGCACAAATCAGGTTTACCTTGTTATTAACAAAGCGATGAGCGATATTTTGCAGATTGGATTGGTCTGCTTGTGCATTTTGACGGTCATAAGCAATATTTTGACCTTCCTTATAGCCCTTGGAAGCCAAGCCTTCTACAAAGCCCTTGTTGGCAGCATCCAGTGCAGCATGCTCAACCAATTGGACAATACCTACATTAACCTTCTCAGCCTTTTTCGGAGCTTCCTTTTTGTCGCCACCACAGCCCAGAACACCCAAAGCCAGAGTCAACATCAGGCCAGCAGCCACTGCCTTAACTTTAGATTTTTTTAAAGAAAACATTTTTACCATCCTTCCGCACTACATAATTTTTACGAATATACTGTAGATATGTGTATTGTATACTTTTTTGGTCCACTTGTAAATAACCTTGTGAACTTTTTATGAAAATTTCTTACTTAACCTCTTCCATGAGCTCAAAAAGAATGCCGTCCTTCATAATGAAGGCAATGCGAGTGTGCTCATCAGCCATCCAGGGCTCCACCACAACCTTGTTTTCAGCCAGCTGCTTATCCATGTCGTCAACCTTGTAAGCAACATGCACCAAGGTTTGCAGCTCCTTGGGCAGGGGAGTATCCTTTTCAAAGCGCAGATACTCAATATGGAATTCATTGGTGTCGGGAGTAATAATATGAGTTTTAATGCCTTCAGCGTAAATCTCGCCCTCACGAGCAATATCAGTGGGCACGCCCACGTGCATAAATTCTATAATTTACTTCACATCCTTCTTCCACAATTCATAGGCCTTAAAGGCTTCTTCCGGCTTAGCATTTTCGTGCACGACCATGCGAATAGCGCGCAGCATAGCCTTGGGGCATTCTGCCTGCAGCACATTGCGGCCCATGTCCACACCGGCAGCACCTTCACTTACAGCGCGATAAGCCATGTCCAAGGCTTCGTTTTCAGGAATCTTTTTACCGCCGGCAATAACGATGGGCACAGGGCAGGCAGCCGTAATTTGCTCAAAGTTTTCGCAATAATAGGTTTTGATAATATGGGCACCGGTTTCGGCCAACAGACGGGTTGCCAGGGAGAAGTAACGAGTGGTGCGCTCCATTTGCTTGCCCACAGCCACAACACCCAAAACAGGAATGCCATATTTTTCGCCATTATTTACATAATAGGACAGGTTGCGCAGGGAGTCCAGTTCCCCATCGGAGCCTATAAAGCATTGCACTGCCATGCAGGAAGCATTCATGCGAATAGCATCCTCAATATCCACGCCTGCAGTACCAAAGCTCATATCATCCTTTAGCACGCTGGTATCAGCGGTGCAGCGCAAGGCAACTGCCTTGCGGTGGTTGGCAGGGATGCAAGTGCGCAGAGCGCCACGGGTGGCCATGAGGCACTCAGCATATTGCATCAAGGGCGGCCTCCCCCGGTCAAGCCGCTCCAGGCCTGCAGGGGAGCCC
>CAMFZA010000013.1 GCA_946002345.1 uncultured Phascolarctobacterium sp.
ACTCCTTACAGCGTGCTTGACATTATCAATACCTTTGAGAAGGTGAACGGTGTCAAGGTGAACTATGAAATTGGCATCAGGCGTGCCGGTGATTTGCCGGAGGTTTGGGCCAATGTTGACAAAGCTGCTAAGGTTTTGCATTGGCGCGCTGAGCGCGACTTGGCAGCCATGTGCAGGCATGCCTGGAACTGGCAGGTTAGGAATCCAGAGGGGTATGAGGGGTAGGGCTAGTTCTTAATACTGACTGATTTGTATTTTCATACATTATCGATTTGTTAATGAGTAAGATAAGAATTGTATTTTGTTGAAGTGGCAAGAGGTTTGTGGATTTTGAAATAGACATGATTGATTCTCTGCATGACCCAGGGGTGATAATTAACATGGATCATATTTTAAATGAAATAGAAAAAGCATTAGATGTGGGTTTATATATTGTAGCTTTGCAAGCCACATTAACTTTACCAGGCATATGTGCTGCTTTAGGGAGCAAAAAAGGTAACACTGATGGTAGAGATGAAAGCATGTATAAAAGCTGGTATATGCAAAATGTAAAGCCATATGTTAATTGGCATTTTACAGCTGAGGATTGTTATAGGTACAGATGCTCTTTAGTTCATCAGGCTAGTGCTCATTTAAGAGATGTAAAAACCAAAAGGGAATATGCTAGATTCATGTCTGTATATCCTTGTAGTGGAATAAAGATTGATAATTGCAGTTTTAAATGTATAGGGCAAGAAAATTCTGATGGGTTCGTTGTGGATATACCAAATTTTTGCATGACCATAATAAAATGTGTGCGATTATGGGAGAATAAGGTTAAAGATACCCCTAATTTTAAACGCAATTATAAGGCTTTACTTAACATACATCCAGATGGTATACATCCATTCATAACAGGTGTGAAAGTAATAGGGTGAAGTTTTGATAGATTGCTATAATATAGCTCCATAAAAAAGCTCCCCACTGTGTGGGGAGCAAATGAGATTTCTATAGAGTTTATTTCTTGACTTCACCGTGGCCAAATACGCTGATCCATATTTTAGGCAATTTTAGCAGCCTCCTTGGACATTTCCCACATGAGAAGCAGATTATCTACGGCAAAGCTTTCAATCCAAAAGAGTTCATCCTCACTAAAGCCATAAGACTTGATGATATTTCTGTCAGGCATGATGATTTCCGCAAAATCGAAGCCATTATTGGCATTGGGGCGTTCAAAGCGCACGCAAATATATTCTTTATAACCCTCAATAATCACGTCACTGGTAGTAACAGTGATACCGTTGAACATGCAATAGTAATGCTTATTAGTGCACATGATGGTCATCCTTTCTATAGGTTTACTCAAGTAAATTGTATTATAAGAATGGGTGAATGTCAAATATAGTTGTTTTGGCCAACTGAAAATGTAGGTTTTGGTCAATTACTGTGTAGCTTTTTTGAGCTACACCTTCACGGAGTTTTAGATGCACCATTTCGCACTGTGAGCTTCAGGTAATAAAAAAGCTCCCCACGGTGTGGGGAGCAGGGGTGGAAATTATTGAATAGCTAACTCTTTCATGAGTTGAGCACGGTATTGAGGATCAGTTTTGGCGCGCTTAGCATCTTCGGTGCGTCCCTGAGAATAAAGCTTGTCCATTAGCTCAATACCTTGTTCAATACCATCATTTCTTAAATCATCCATTACTTAGCACATAGTTTGAAATCCCTCCTCTGTTTCTTTAAAGAGTTTAATACATTCTTTTAAGGTTTCACCACAGTGTGGGGAGCAGGGGTGGAATTATTATAGTAACATTATGAACTTCTTCTGGTCTTCAATGCTTATGCTCAATGCATCCATAGCCTGTTGAGCTGTCCAATGGCAGTTTTTCATGAGAGATCGAATATGATTTAGTGTGCTTTCTTGAACACCTTCTTTTTTACCGCTATTTTTAGCTTCCTTATATGCATCATACATGGTGTCAGGACCTCCTTCATCTACACTTGGTATGAGGTTTAGTTCTTCATTACCAGTTAAAAAGCTCATGAGCTTAAAAGTTTCCTTCTGGGTGTGTAAGGGGAGTTTTGCTAGGGATATAGTTTTTGGTCTCGTTGAAAGGTTTCAATCCTTAATTCTTCCATTAGTTGCATTAAGCGTCAATCTTTTCCAAGAGAGCTTCCTGCAAGGTTTGACTGAAGTTGATGTTCTTCTCTTCAGCAATGGTATTCATCCATTCAGGAATAGTGAGGGTCTTTTTGATGGCTTTGTTACTGGTGCGCTTTAAATAAGCTACTTCATCCCATTCCACCAAAGTAACAAAGCTGTCCTTATCAAGAATTAATAGCTCTGGACGCATGGCCTGAGGCAAGGGCTCTTTATCCTGTTTCAAGGAATATAGATATAATCCCAGAGCATCTTGAGCCATATAAAGGGCTTCTGCAAGATCATTACCTTCGGTGTTGCAGCCGGGCAGGTCGGGGAAGGTGACGGAATAGCCGCCAACCTCTTCTTTATGAAATATTGCTGGGTAAATGCGTTTTTCCATAGAAAGTAGCCTCCTTTTTCAATAGAACGCAGAGCTATTTCAGCCCTGCGTCTTTGAGGATTTGGTTAACTGTGCCAGGTTTCATATCGTAGGTATGATAGGGCACGATTAGCATGCCAGATTTCATAGTGTGCTTATATATGTGATGAGAACCACGCACCCTAATAAGCTGCCAACCATCAGCTTCCAGAATCTTGATTAGTTCTTTCGGCTTCAAATTATCGCCTCCCATTAGTATTATAGCACGTGCAAACACGTATTACAAGACGATGGAAATAAAAAAACTCCCCACGTTGTGGGGAGCAGGGGTGGAAATCACCATTCAACTCCTTCGTTGACAATGTTTTTATAAAAAGGCATGTACTGGGCTCGCTTGTAGAAGTTGCCCTTATCGCGGAACAATACCGACAGTAAAACATCGTATTTCATGCCTAGCAGGGCGGCTGTTTTACTGAACTGATTGCGATACTTTTTAATGTTTTCTTCTGTGTCATCAATAATGATCATGATATCAATGTCAGACTCAGGGGTGTTGTCCCCTCTGGCATATGAGCCATAAAGGATGATTTTGTGAATGTTGGGGAAGAGAAGCAATGCTTCAGACTTTAGTTCTTGTGCAATTTTGTTTAGGGCTTGTTGTGTACACATAGCATCACTTCCTTTCAAAGCTTGGTTCAAGTTAATTGTATTATAAGATGTGGTAGTTGCCAAATATAGTCAAAAGTCTATAACAATTACACAGCTTTGATCTCTGACTTTGGTTCCCCATATTCTCGCTTCATAGCATCCATGGAGATGACCCATTGCTTGCCAAATTTACAAACATCAATGCCATTAACCAGTTTGCCATAGCTGATGGCCTTGCGCAGAGTGCTTTCGTTGAGACCCCATAACGTTGTGGCATCGTTAAAGGACATTAAGCCATCAAAAGGTGTGTGGATGATGGTGCCATTGGCGTATAGCTCATCGCAAGAGATGTCTAATTCGTCATTCCAGATAACTCCATAACCGCCAACATCTACCTTTACTTCGTTGAATAGGTTAGGATTATCTCTTAAGCAATTAAAAGCATCCCATTTATCGAATAGTTGAGAGGCATCATATATTTTAGTTATGCCTTCAGCAAATTGCACACTCAGATGAAAGTCATCTAAAGCGTTTACTGCTTTTACTTTGTGAAACATGAAATCACATCCTTTTGTTATATCTGATTATATCACGATATAGTGATATAATCAATACTGTTTCATAATAATCAACCTAATAAACAAAAAATGAGTAGCACCAAACGGCACTACTCAACCAAAAAACACCAAGAATGAGGAGTTGGAAATGAGTTATTTTAGATATTTGAGCATTTGTATAAGATAAGTGCCAGATAAATCATCTTTCTCATCGTATTCTAGATAACGTTTGCCGAAATTAACAAAGCCATTACGAGTATAGAAATCAATAAGAAATGGCTTATCTTCACATTCCAAATAGACGAACTTTCCACCGGTCAATGACTGTACTTCTCTAACAGTATCGCAAGCATATTCTAATAGGATATCTCCAGTGATTAAATCCTTAAAATTGTAGTTTTTACCAAGCTGACCGATTAAAGGAGCAGTAACAATGAATTGATTAGTGTCCTTGTCTAGGCACGCAAATCGTGCAATGCGTTTTCGTAATGATTGGCTAATCTTTGCAGTACTTGTTTTATTGACACCAGCTTTGATGACAAAACTTTTATTAGCCAAAGCATAATAGCCTACTAGAACTTGGGTACCTTTGTACTGTGTAAAGACTAAATGGACTTTTGCAAAAGATTGCTCATCAAAAATGATAGCTTTTTCCTTTATGAAATTATCTACATCTTTGTTATTGGGAGAATAAAAAGTAGAAAGAATCTGTCTGGTAACATCTTCACCATGCGTGCTCAATAGGTCTGAGAGTTTAAGAACAGTATAATGTGGTAGCATATTATACCTTTCTTGCGAAGGTCATCTTTTTAATATCTTCTGCATTTGCCCACGTAGGTTTGGGTACATCTGTTTGAACAGACTTCTTGTTGACAGCACTTTCTAAAGCGTTTACCAAAGCTTCACAGCTTTTTCTATCTTTTATTGTTATTTGTTTTAAGAAACATTTTGTAGCCATTCGTTCTACCTCCTTAGAACTCGCCTGTGCACTATAAGTTTATCATATTTTATATGTCCTGAAAAGTAGCATATTTGGTGGTGTTTACATATCTAAAATATACCATATGTTGTAGCCAATGTAATCCAATCCGCAAGGAGTAATTATAAATGAACATTTTTGAAAAAAGTATCCAAGAATTACAATTGAATAATGTGTTGGTGGTGCTGCGCGTAGCAGGGGGCCAGTATGATGGCCAGCTGCTGCAGGAAATAGTGAAGGGGTACAGGCTAGTGGACTTGTCCCTGCCCGTATATAGGCTGCAGGTGGAGCAAAATCCCCTGGGCTTTGTGCAAGGCTTGGAGCTGCCGGTATATTTGGCCAACCTACACTACACGCCTAGCTTGCTGCCTGTGCTGCTAGCCAGCGGTCTGCCCATGGATAAGCTCATGGCTAGCTGCAGCCAAAGCTACTACCTGCAGGAAAGCATTGCCAAGGTAACTGCTGACCAGGGAAGCCAAGCTGCCGATGCAAGTACTGCGCATGCTGCTGGAACCAATGCCTGCGCCAACGTAGCCTTCATGGAAATGCCCCTGCAGGAGGTTAAGGACAGGCCTGCCTTCGTGCCTGAGCTTAAGCAGCTGGCAGCACTGGCTCAGATAAAGCACCGCACTGACATCCTCAAGGCCATGGTGGAGGGTAGCGGCGCCTGGGGTGACAGAAACAGCATGGCTGTGCAGCTACGCAAGGTACTCCAGCAGGACATTATGGAGCAAACCACCTGTAGCGATGATATCAAATTCTATCGCTTTTTGTGCACCGCTGCCAGCATGGCCGGCACCGTCATCAACTATACCACCTTGGCCAACACCGTGGGCATCACTGCGCCCACCGCCAAGCAATGGCTACGCTTTTTGGAGGGTACGGGTCTGGTCTACCTGCTGCAGCCTGTAGAAAGCGTGCCCGGCAAACGTCTCATGAAGGCCCCCAAGCTGTACTTTCGCGATACTGGGGTTGCCTGCTCCCTGCTGCAAATCAACGACAGCGTCACCCTTCTGCAAAGCGTCTACTTTAAAAAGCTCTACGAAAACTACGTGGTTAACCTGCTGCGAGAAAGCTATGTGAGCAAGGGACTGGAGCCGGAATGGTATTTTTATCGGGACTCCAATGCTAAGGAAATTAGTATTGTGCTGCACCACCAGGGTGTGGTGTACCCCATGAGCATCGACAAGGACGGCGCCACCGCCAGAAAGCTGCACAAAAGCTTCGCCATTTTGGCAGGGTACGCCCAAGAACAGGGGCTGGAGCTGGGTACCGGCGTGCTGTTTAGCTCCAGCGGTGAGACCGAGGAGCTGAGTGCGGGGCTGTGGCGAGTGAATGTAGCGCAGGTGTGAAAGGTTTTGTTTTTTCTTTTCAGGTTTAGCAGGAAAAAAGCGAAGTATGTAGAATATACAACCTTGGAAACTTTTGACAGGTGCGCTGATTGTAATGGTCGGTGCTGAAAAGGGAAGCCGGTGGGAATCCGGCGCAGTCCCGCTACTGTAAGTGGAGCCTAAGCATTGATGTCACTGACGCAAGTTGGGAAGGCGCTGTGGGCCATGAAGCTAAGCCAGGAGACCTGCCTGTTGCGAAACCGTGGGCTTACGGGAGATAGGCTGGCTTTCGTGCGCAATTAAATAGGAAGATTATGTACTTTTGGAGCCTCCCGCCAGTAGTGGGAGGCTTTTTCTAATGAAGGGAGGCAAGCAAATGGCCGGAAAATTAATTATGGTTACGGGAGGCGCCCGTAGCGGCAAAAGCGAATTCGCCGAACAATATGTACTGCATTATGCTCCCAAATGCGACTACATCGCCACCGCCGAGGTCTTGGACCAGGAAATGGCTGAGCGGGTCCGCCTGCACCGGCAGCGCCGCAACGATGGCCGTTGGGTGAACCACGAGGCACCCTACGAGGCCTACAAAACCTTCGCCAGCTTGGGAGAGGAAACAGGAGCAGTCCTCTTCGACTGCCTGACCATCTACATGGCCAACTTATTCTATGGCAAAAACGCTCCAGACCCGGACAAGGTGGACTTTTTGCACCGCTGTGAATACGTCTACGGTGAAATCGACAAGCTGCTGGCGGCAGCTCGGGACTGCGGTAAAATCGTGGTCTTCGTCACCAACGAGGTGGGCAGCGGCATCGTGCCCGATAACCTGATGGCTCGGGAATACAGGGACTTGGCCGGTTGGGTCAACCAAAGAGTGGCGGCTGCCTGCGACAAGGTCTATTTGTGCGTGGCCGGACAGGCTGTGGACATGAAAAAATTGGCGTTTAAATTTGAAGATGAAGAGGAGTATATATAATGGAAGAAATTGTGATTCCGGCCTTGAATCAGGAGGCCGCCAACAAGGTGCACCAGCACTGGCAGGCCATTGAAAAATGCGCCGCCCCTTTGGGTAAGCTGGAGGAAATGGTGGAGCAGCTGGCAGCCATGACCGGCAGTGTGCCGGACAAGCTCAAGAGCGCCATGGTGCTCATGTGCGGTGACCATGGCATTGCCAAATACGGCGTTAGCGCCTATCCCCAGGAGGTAACCCGGCAGATGATTAATGGCTATAAGCGGGGCACCGCCGGTGCTACCGTGCTGGCCCGTCATGCCAAGGCCGATGTGTACGTGTGCGATGTGGGTACCGCCTTTGATTTGAGCCATATGGACCATGTGTACCAAAAAAAGGTGGCCTGGGGCACGGAGGACTTTACCCAGGGCCCGGCCATGACTAGGGAGCAGGCTCAGGCTGCGCTCCGGGTGGGCATGGAGATGGCGGATATGTGCATTGATAAGGGCTACAACCTGCTTTATACCGGCGAAATGGGCATTGGCAACACCACTGCCACTGCCGCCATTGCCAGCGCCTTTTTGGGACTGGACCCCCAGCTCACCGTGGGCCGGGGCAGCGGCATCAACGACGAGCGCCTGCGCATTAAGCGTCAGGTAGTTATGGATGGCTTGGCTAAGAACAAGCCTATTAAGGGCGACGCCATGGACATTCTCTGCAAGGTGGGTGGCTACGACCACGCGGGTCTGGCTGGTGTGATTATCGGCGGCGCCAGAAGGCGCGTGCCCACCATGGTGGATGGTGTCAACGCCACCGCTGCGGCTCTTTTGGCCTATGGCCTGTACCCGGAATGCCGCAACTACATGCTCTGCTCCCATTTGAGCAGCGATATCTCTGCCAAGGCCATGCTGGAGCTGATGGAGCTGGTGCCCATTGTGGACGCAGGTCTGCGGCTGGGCGAGGGCACCGGTGCCAGCTTAGCCATTGTGGTGCTGCAAAGCGCCTTGGATGTTTATAACCAATTACACAAATAAGCAGGTGAGACGATGCGTGATTTTATAACCTGCTTGGAATTTTTGACCCGCCTGCGCTTTACCAACCGCACGGAATGGCACGATGATGACTTTAGCCGCAGCGTGCCCTATTTCCCCTTGGTGGGACTGGTCATGGGTCTTTTTATGGGCGGCGTCAACTACGGCCTGTGCTATTTGCACACACCGGACCTGATGCGGGCGGTGATGCTGGTGCTGGCAGAGCTGCTGATCATCGGGGCGCTGATGTACGATGGCTTTATGGACACCTCCGACGGTGTTTTTAGCGCCCGTAATCGGGAGCGCATGCTGGAAATCATGAAGGATAGCCATGTGGGCTCCAATGCGGTCATCGCCTTAGTGTGCCTGGTGCTGCTCAAGGTGGCCGCCTATACCACCCTGGCGCCCCTCAAGCTGACCTACGCCTTGGTGGCAATGTACATTTGCACCCGCACCTTTATGGTGAGCTACATTGTGAATTATCCCTACGCCCGCAAAACCGGTATTGGGCACATGTTCAAGGCCTATGCCAAGCCCGTGTATACCTATATTGCCTTTGCCCTGTGCATCGCCTTAGTTGCTGCCTGTGGCTTGCCTTATTTATACACTGCTGTGGGTACCTTTTTAATCTGCCAGGGACTTGCCCGCTTTTTGTGCGGCCAGTTAGGCGGTCTTACCGGCGATACCTACGGCTTTTTGACTGAATGCGGCGTGGTGGTGTATTTGCTGCTGGCCACGTATTTGCTGTAATAGAGGAGGAACATCCTATGCATATAGAGGAAATTATCCAAAAAATTGTGCCCGGTAATGGTGCTTGCGCCAAGCTGGCCCAGGCACGCTTTGACGCCCTGATTAAACCCGTAGGCAGCCTGGCCCAGCTGGAAAAGATGACTGCTAAATATGCGGGCATTGTGGAAAAATATAACAAGCTGGAGCTGGAGTACCCTAAAAGAGAGCTGCTAGTGTGGTGCAGCATTACCGAGGGGGAGCAGGCCGGGAAGATTATGGAGGCCAAGCTGCCGGTAAATGTGCTGGCCGCGGAAACTGGCGCTCGGACGCAAGCCCTTTTGGTGACCTCGACCACGGTGGAGGAGGCTCTGGAGGAGGGCGCTACCCTGGTGCAGGAAATTATCCACGAAAAGGGCTTAGGCCTGGTGGGCTTTGGCTGCTTGGCCAGCCCTGCTGAGGAGCTGGTGGTGGCCGCCATGACCGGTGGCCTTTTGCAGGCTGCTTCCATGAAGGTGGGCATTATGCTGGATGGGGTGGCTACCTTAAAGGCTGCCCAGAAGGCGGTGGAGCTGGCCCCTGCCGTGCTGGACTACTGCTTTGCAGGCCATGTGAGTGCTGAGGAGGGAGCGGAGGAGCTGCTCCAGCAGCTGGGATTGGTGGCACCCCTGAGATTAAATATTCCCGACGGCGCAGGGGAGGGAGCAGCACTGTGCTTTACCCTCTTTGACGCCGGTATCAAGGCCTACAAGGAAATGGAAACCTTTGAGGAGGCCAGCGTCCATGCCGAGGTGAAGGAGTTTTCCTTGGCGGAGCAGGAAAAGCAGTCGAAGTAGATTCTGAAATAATTTACAATAAACAGTTGTTCCTAGCGAAAAATGCGCTAGGAAGCAAGAAGCGCGAGAAGAAGGGATTACGAGGAATGGGAAAGATTTATTTAATTCGCCACGGCGAGACCGATAGTAATTTGGGCCACAAATTTCAGGGACAGATGGACCTGCCCTTGAATGCTACAGGATTGGCCCAGGCCCGGCAGATGGCTGCCTATATGGCCGATAAAAAAATAGACGCCATTTATTCCAGCTCCATGCTGCGGGCCAAAATGACCACGGCGGTGCTGGCCCAGAGCAGGGGCATGGCCTACCGCTCTATGGACTTGCTCAAGGAAATCAGCTTTGGGGACTGGGAGGGATTGGAATATGCGGAAATCACCGCCCGCTGGCCCAAGGAAATGGAGGCCTTTTTGCACCGGCCGGCCGAGTGGGAGCCGCCCCATGGGGAAACCTTTGCTGCGGCCCAAGAGCGTTGCCGCCTAGCCTTTGAGCAGATTTTTGCGGAACAGGGCCATGATAAAAACATTGCCATCGTGTCCCATGGTGGCATTATTCGCCTGCAGCTGTGCCTGGCCCTGGGCATTCCCTTGAACAACCTGTGGCGGCTCAGCGTGTACAATGTGTCCGTATCCACCCTGAGCAATTGGCAGGGCAATTTGTGCGTGGATACCATGAATGTGGCCGACTTTTTGCAGCGCAGTGTGGAGGCCCACGTGATTTAAGCTGGGGAGCTGGCAAAGTAGCTTAACAGATTTTTTATAATCCCTAGTTGACATTTGTATCCCGGTACTATATACTGATATTGGTATCTCAGTGGTCCGTTTAAGTTACTAACTTCTTCAAATCATAGATATAACCATTGATGACATGGGGAAGCCTCAGTAAAATCTTAATGCGTTCTTTGGGGTATTATCTATGATAAGGAGTGATTTCACAATGAAAGAAGACAAGACTTTAACCTGCTGCGAGTGCGGCCAAGAATTTGTATTTACCGCTTCCGAGCAAGAATTCTACGCTGAAAAAGGCTTCACCAACGAACCCCGTCGTTGCCCCACCTGCCGTCAAGCTCGTAAACAACGCATGGGCATCCAAACTGAACGCCCCCAACGCGAAATGTTCCCCGCAACCTGCGCTGAATGTGGCAAGGAAACTATGGTTCCCTTCAAGCCCTCCAACGATCGTCCGGTTTACTGCCGCGATTGCTTCAACGCTCGTAAGGCTCACTAATTTTACAAAGCAGGACTGTTGCTTCGGCAGCAGTCCTTTTTTATTTTTACGAGAGATTTTCTTCTTAAAAGCTGCTGGGCTGGCAGGATTTTGGCAGCTTAACAAGAATTATATAATATTATAGTAAAATGGAATGTGCATATAAAGGAGGAAAAGCCTTGTTTTCTAGATTAGTGTGTAGTTTGCTCTTGGCAGTGGGAATTTTGCTGCAGCCCCTGGCTGTGGCGGCCAGCGGTATCACCACCTATCCGGCCTTGGTGAGCCCAGCATATTGGCTCAAGCAAAATCAGGAGGGGGACAAGCTGGTGCTGGATGATAAGGGCATTGACAGCTTCAATACGAAAATCCTCAGTGTTTCCCGCACCGTTTTTGACTTAAGCGCTTATCCGACTACTGTCAGCGGTGACGCCCTCAAGACACGCATTATGAATTATGCGGTGCTGGAGGATGACTTATATTTAAATGGCAATAAGGTCAGCGATAATTATAAAAATATTTTACGCAGTCAAACCAATATTAAGGCCATTCCGGCCACGGTGACTGTGCGCTATGCAGTGACCACCACCAGAGCACCCATTCGCAATTTGCCCACGGGGCAGGGGCTTTTCTATTATGCGGCGGATAAGGAATTTGATGTGCTGCAGGAAACCAGCCTGGACCCGGGGGAGCCGGTGGCCATTTTGCATCAAAGCACCAATGGGTATTTTTATTATGTGCAAAGCTATAATTACAGCGGTTGGATTTCCCGCTTTAATGTGGGCCTGACGGACAAAAGGACTTGGCTGCAGTATGCCAAGCCCAAGGATTTTTTGGTGGTGACCGATGCCAAATACGTTTTGCGCCTGGGCAAAAATGAGCTTTTGTACCAGCAGGGCGCTCGCATAAATCTGGTCAAGGAGGAGCCTGCCCTGTACACGGTGGAGGTGCCGGTGCGCCAGCCCAATGGCAATTTGAGCAAGACCCGTTTGCAGGTGCCCAAGGTCTCCAAGGCTGTGCACAAGGGTTATCTGCCCTATACCAGCAATAATATTGTGTCCTCCGCCTTTAAATTTTACGGCATGCCCTATGGCTGGGGCGGCCTTAAGGATAGTGTGGATTGCTCCGCTCTGGTGCTGAACGCTTATCGCACGGTGGGTATTTACCTGCCCCGCAACACTGATGAGCAGGCCAATACGGCTGGCATCCGCAATCTTTTGGAGGGCTTGGATAATGCCCAAAGGCTATCCGTGATTAGGGACCTGCAGCCCGGCGCCTGCCTGTACATGGATGGGCATGTGGTCATGTATATTGGTCAGATTAATGGGGCACCCTATAGCATCCATGCCCTGGGCTCCCATTATGTGAAGGGCGTGCGGCAGCGGGAGATGCAGGTGGTGGTCAGCGATTTGACACTGCAGCGCAGCAGCGGCAACAGCTTTTTGGCAGATTTACAAACGGCAGTAGAGTTTAAATAAGACATAAGTGAGGTATGCATCATGCTCAATGGATTGGAGATTAAGGCTGGGGCCTTGGCCCCAGTGGATTTTAAGAAAATAGATGGCTTGGGACTGTTCCTGTGCAAGGAGTGCTTGGCAGCATTGCCCAAGCTGGACCTGCCGGAGCAGCTGGTGACGGCGCTGACGGCTTACGCCCAGCGCCATGAGGACATGTTCGCAGTGGGCACCATTAGTGAATTGGTGCTTCCCCAGGATAAAGGCCTTGTGACGGTGGTTGTGGCCGGCTGTGGCGAGGGCTCGGAGTGCAAGCCCGTGGCCTTTCGCAAGGCGGCCGGGGAGGCAGCTCGGGCGCTGGGCAAGGCCAAGGTTACGCAGGCCGTGGCCTGTGCGCCCATTTTGACCAATCCCAAGCGTGGTGCCTATTTGGAGGCCATCGTAGAGGGCCTGTATTTGGGCGCGTACAGCTTCGATGAGTTCAAGAGCGAAGCGAAGAAGCCGACTGCATGCGTTGTGACGTTGTGCTCTGCTATCGACCAGGCGGAGGCTTTGGTGGCCAAGGCAACGGTGAGCGCGGAGGCAGTGTGCTTCACTCGTGATTTGGTGAACCGTCCGGGCAACGTGGTGAATCCCAAGGTGATGGCTGAGGAAGCGCTTCAATTAGGCAAGGAGCTACCCTTGGAGGTAGAGGTTTTGGACGAAGTCCAAATGGCAGAGCGCCAGATGGGCGCCATCCTGGCCGTGGGTCAGGGCAGCGTGAATCCGCCGCGCCTGATTACCTTGAAATATAACGGAGCAGGTGATGCGCCCTACGTGGCCTATGTGGGTAAGGGCATTACCTTTGATAGCGGCGGCATTTCCATCAAGCCCGACGACGGCATGGGGGAAATGAAGGACGATATGAGCGGTGCCGGCGCCGTGCTGGGCGCCATGAAGGCCATTGCCACCCTGGGGTTAAAGTGCAATGTGCTGGGTATTTTGGCATGCGCCGAAAACATGCCCGGTGGTCGGGCCCAACGTCCCGGCGATATTGTGCGGGCGGCCAACGGCAAGACCATCGAGGTTATTTCCACCGATGCGGAGGGACGCATGGTGTTGGCGGACGCAGTGGATTATGCCTGCAGGCTGGGAGCCAAGCAGGTTATCGATATTGCCACATTAACCGGAGCGGTGATTATTGCCTTGGGCAAGGAGACCAGCGGCATTGTGGCCAATGATGATGCTTTGGTGGAGCAAATTAAAAAGGCCGGCAAGTTTGCCGGCGAAAATTATTGGCAGCTGCCCAGTCTGCCCGAATGCAAGGAGGCTCTTAAGAGTGATGTGGCCGATTTGCTCAATAGCGCCGGACGTCCCGGTGGCTGCATTACCGGTGGCCTCTTCATCGGTGAATTTGTGGCCAAGGATACGAGCTGGGCTCACCTGGATATTGGTGGCACCTCCACCGCCACGAAGGATAGTGGGCACAAGGTGAAGGGCGGTACGGGCTTTGGCACGCTGACGCTGATTAAATTGGCAGAGATGCTATAAGCAGCTGTGGCTGTGAGGATAAAAAGATGATTGTTAGGGAGAAGCTTGCCGCAGATAATGATTTGACGGCAAAGAATGCTTTAGTAGATTTACATATGCACAGCACCTTTAGTGACGGACGCTACACTCCCACCATGCTGGTGGAGGAGGCGGCGGCCAAGGGGCTGGCTGTTATTGCGCTGACGGACCACGATTCTTGGAACGGCGTGGCAGAGGCTAAGGCGGCCGCAGCCCGTTTGGGCCAGGTGCGTGTTTTGACAGGCGTGGAGCTGGGAACCCAGTACGAGGATGATTCGGTGCATATTTTGGGTTACCATGTGAGTACGGACTGCGTGGCACTGCGAGAGAAAATGGACGAGCTGCGCCACGGTCGGGAGCGGCGCCTGGAGAAGATGCTGGCCAAGCTGCACAGCTTGGGCTATCCCATTCAGGTGGAGGCCTGCGACCCTCTGAACAGGGCGGTGGGGCGTCCCCATGTGGCCAAGGCTCTGGTGGCGGCAGGGTATTTTCTCACGGTGCAGGAGGTTTTTGATGCCCTGCTGCATCGAGGTGGGCCGGCCTATGTGCCCCAGCCCAAGCTGTCCCCGGCGGCGGCGGTGGAGCTGATTCACCAAGCTGGAGGCATAGCAGTGCTAGCCCACCCCTCGGAGCTTAGCGATAGCACCT
>CAMFZA010000014.1 GCA_946002345.1 uncultured Phascolarctobacterium sp.
GCATTTTAATGCAAAAAAGCACCTAGAAAATATTAAATATTATTTTCTTTTTTACTTCTTATAATACTGATTACTATTAATTAGTATATCTCTATAGAATCTATTAGTCAACAGTTTTATTCAAAATTAACAGGAGCCTGCGCGCTAAGTGCAAGCTCCTGTTTTTATAATTTTTATGTTTAATGTGTTCCTTGTACAATTTTTATGCCGCTAGCAGCCAATTCATCAGCAATAGCCTTGATGGTGGGGCACAAATGCTTTTCTCCCTGCTCATCCTTTTTGCTAGTACAATGACTCAAATGCAAAGCATCTATTTCCAAAGCCTTCATGCGCTCTATTTTCTTGCGAATGCCCTCCTGATTTTCTAGCATCGAATCGCCACAGCCATTGCAGGTCCACATAGCCATCAAACGCAGCTCTTCCTCGCCATATTGAGCAAAAGCTTTGTCCTTGTCGTAAAACGCTCTTAAACAGCCTGCTCCTGCACAGGATGCAGAAGTCTTTAAACAACGGATAATTGCTATCTTTTTCAAATGCATAACCCCCTAAAGCCTTTTCTATTGTATTTCAGAATTAATCACCTTAATTATAACCCGAGCATATTCCTCCTGACCAGAATAAAATTTAAGCACACCCTGCGCTACATCATGATTCTTTAAAGCTTCCCGTGGCACGCACAGCTCCACATTCAGAGGAATCCATCCGCTCCTAGACTTTAAAGCATCAGATGGCAGAAGCTCGGTCCAAATACCCTTTTTGGTCCCTTGTGACAAAAACATTTCCATATCGCTGCCACTACAGAGCAACGGCAGTTAACTATCTGTCAGCAAACGCAAATAAAGACTGTTCATAATCGCAATAAGCAGCTATAAAACAACACCCTCTAGGCCTATAACGCCACCCTTCCCTTCATGCTTTGAAAGCAATATTTGCCAGCAAAAAACAAAAGAGCAAAAATGCCCGGTGTGCAATTAAAGCCACAGCTGCCACACATTCCTGTGCAGCCAGCACCCTGCAGACTTAATGTACTCACTGGAATACCCATGGCAATAAGAAAAGAAATAAGCTTATTTTTCATGGCATTTCCTCCCATAGTGTATGGCTTGGACAGGACAGATATGAGCGCATTGACCACAGATAATACAATTATGCAAGCTAATTTTTGCTCGCTTATCCTGCACCGTAATCGCTCTCATGGGACAAGTTGTAGCGCATTGTTTACAGCCAATGCACTGCTGCTCATCTACCTGCATTTTTTGCGCGAAGCCAAGCCTACTGCTAAAATAATGCGTTAAATTCTGTAGCGCTCCTACCGGGCATAAAAAATTGCAATAGCCCCGCCCACCCTTAGTGAATATTCCAAAAACGACTAGCCACAAAATGCTTGTCAAAAGCAAGCTGGAGCTTAGGGATATGAAATACCCTTGCGAGTAATAATTAGCCACTAGGTCGAAGAGAAAAAAATTGCAATAGGCGCAAGCCAAAATTCCACCAAAAAAGGGCACTAGACAGAAGCCAGCCAGCATGCCATAGCGAATTGGTGCTATTTCTGTATATTTAATCCAGTCTATTTGCAGTCGTTCAGGCACCAGCTTGCTCAAATACTCCGTAAAAGCGCCCGCCGGGCACAGCCTGCCACAAAAAACGGGCCCGAAGAAGAAGGCAGCTATAAGCAGAATACCCAAGCTAACCACACTTATGGAGGCATATTGAAAAATCCTTCCGTCTAATAAATGCTCTGTGGGAATTCTCAAGCATAAGCTGTGAATAGTTTGCTCCTGCCATTTTCCCTTTAGTAAGAATCCTAGTATCTTTTGAAATAATGCAAAGGGCGCATAAAAAAGCACCAAGCCTAATAAATACCCTGCAATACGCTTTACTTGATATGTCATAAGCAAGCCTCCTCAAAAAACATCTAACTATATTGTACGAGAAAAATGTGGCTAATGTGTGGCAACGAAAGATTTTTTATAGTCTTACCCTTTCTAAACTATCACATTATTCCTGCAGAAATAACTCATTCTATATTTGCGAAGTAAGAGCACCATAAACACACAAAAAAGCCAACCACACTCTAAAAAGTATGGATGGCTTAAGCTTTACTATCCTCTTGTAGGCATTGCCATAGCTGCCCACTATCTCCTTACCCAAGCTTCACTGCATCGTTATTCAGCATGGGCACCTTGTTGCCCTTTTTGCTCAGGCGGTACAGGTTTAAGCGCTCAATGTCTGCCATTTCCACGGGCAGGTCCAGCTGATAATGCTCATTGAGAGCATTCAGCAAATCCACAGCCTTCATGCTACCGGTAGGAGTGATTTTGCAGTCAAAGGCAAAAACCGTTGCTGCGCCATCGCAGGTCACATCGATATGAGGAATGTAAAACTTGACATCAATTTCCTTGAAGCCGGCCTTCGTCTTGGGTGCCGCTTTTTTAAAGAGCAGCTGGGGAGCCTCATTAAAGGCAGTCACAGCCTCGCTGATGTCCCGGCTATAGGGCAGAGTCACACGATAATTGGCGCCTGCGGCCTGGCTCATCAACGCTGCATGGTGAGTATCCACCGCATCAGCAGCCAGCACACGAATGCCCCGTGGCAATGCCTTATCCAAGGCCTTGGCTGCCAGTTCCACCTCCATGGGCTCCGCCAGTTCGATTTCCACGAACTCCGTATAGCTAACAACGCCCACGCCCAAAGCGGAAGCAAGACTAAACTTCAA
Source organism: uncultured Phascolarctobacterium sp. (assembly GCA_946002345.1). Classification (GTDB taxonomy): domain Bacteria; phylum Bacillota; class Negativicutes; order Acidaminococcales; family Acidaminococcaceae; genus Phascolarctobacterium_A. The sequence continues at coordinate 2,717 of CAMFZA010000014.1, forward strand.
ATGAGGATTAAAGCCCTCGCTATAGGCAGCAGGCAGCTTGGCCCGACGAATGGCGCGGCTAATGGTACGGGCATATTCCAAATGAGAGATAAAACGAATCTCGGGGTCCTTGGTAATTTGCATGCGCAGCTTCATTAGGCCTCCACCTCCCCATGAGCATTTTTGTAATCGATAATCTTAACGCCCAGCTTTTGGCACACACCACAGCCGGTACAAGTAGAACGACGGCAGTCGTGGGTGAGCTGCTGTGCGTAAGCCTTTTGCCACTCATTCCACAGGAATTTGCGTGATACGCCCGGAGAAATATGCTCCCAAGGGAAGACTTCATTTTCTCCTCTTTGCCGCGCAGCATAAAAGTCCTTATCCAAGCCTGCCTCGGCAAAGGCCTCCAGCCAACGCTCGTAATCAAAGCAATCGCTCCAGCCATCAAAACGCGCGCCCTTTTGCCAAGCTAGGAGCAGCGCCTTACCCAGCTTACGGTCACCACGGGCAAAGACGGCCTCAATAATGCCGGTCTTGCTGTCGTGATAATTGAGCGTTACATTCTTAATGGTCTTGATTTCATCCTTCAAAAGGAACTGCTTGCGGCGAATGTTCTCCAAATCGTCCTGAGCAAACCATTGGAAGGCAGTGTAGGGCTTGGGTACGAAGAAGGAGGCACTACAGGTCACCTTGCAGCCCCGCTTACCCGTCACCTGATAATATTTATATTGCACCTTACGAGCCAAATCTGCAATGGCCAATACGTCACCATCATTTTCAAAGGGCAGACCAATCATGAAGTATAGCTTGACACTGTTCCAACCGGACTCGAAGGCTGCACCCACGGCATTCATCAAATCCTCTTCCGTAACACCCTTGTTGATTACGTCGCGCATCTTTTGACTTCCTGCCTCCGGAGCGAAGGTCAGACCACTTTTGCGCACAGCCTGAATCTCCTTGGCAATAGCCACGCAAAAGCTGTCGATACGCAGGGAGGGCAGGGATACGCTCACTCTGTCATCCTTGAACTCATCAATCATATCGTGGACCATGGGGGCCAAGCAGGAATAGTCGGCACTGGACAAGGAAACCAGGCTGATTTCGTTATAGCCAGTGTTGTCCACCAGCTGCCGAGCCAAGTCCTTTAACACCTCGGGCTTGCGCTCCCGCACCGGACGATAAACCATGCCCGCATGACAGAAGCGGCAACCACGGCTGCAGCCACGGAAAACCTCTAACATAATGCGGTCATGAACGATTTCACCAAAGGGCACAATGGGCGAGGTGGGAAAATCTACACTGTTCATGTCACCCACTACCCGCTTATAGACCACGGGAGGCACATTTTCCGCCACGGGCTGAACCGCTTTAATAGTATTATTCTCGTTATATTCCACCTTGTAGAAGGAGGGCACATAAATGCCGCTGATTTTTACAACCTCCTGCAAAAAGGCCTGACGTCCCCCCGGCTTACCAGCACGCTTCCACTTCTTATAGGCAGTCATTACCTCTACCATTACCTCTTCGCCCTCACCAATGATGGCAAAATCAAAGAAGTCAGCCAATGGCTCTGGATTATAGACGCAGGGCCCACCCACGATTACTAGGGGGTCCTCATCGGTGCGGTCCGCCGCCAAAACAGGCACACCGCCCAAATCCAGCATGTTCAAAATATTGGTATAGCTCAGCTCATACTGCAGGGTGAAGCCAACAATATCGCATTCCTTGAGGGTCTTTTTCGTCTCTAGGGTACGCAGAGGAATATGGCGCTCACGCATTTTGGCTTCCATATCAATCCAAGGAGCATAAACTCGCTCAGCCTGCACCCCTTGCTCCTTATTGAGCAGATGATACAAGATTTTGAAGCCCAAATAGCTCATGCCCACCTCATACACATCGGGAAAGGCCAAACAAATAGTGGCCTCCACCTCTGCCTGAGGTTTAATAATGCTGGCAAATTCGCCACCGGTATAGCGCGCAGGCTTTTGCACGCTGCTTAATATATCAATGGTCAATTCCTTTTCCATATTTCCTCCTTAGAATTGCAAATTCTGCTTGCGCACCTTAACGTTAAGCAAAATAGCCACCAGCATCAAATTAGTGGTCAACGAGCTGACGCCATAGCTTAAAAAGGGCAGGGGTACGCCGGTAACCGGCATAATTCCTGCGGTCATGCCAATATTAACCATCACATGGAACATGAACATACTGGTCACGCCCACAGCCAACAGGGTACCAAAATTATCATCGGCATCCAGCGCAATAGCAATGCCGCGCCAGATAATAATCAAATATAACATAATAATAAGGGCCGCACCCACGAAGCCAAACTCCTCGCCGGCTACAGCAAAAATAAAGTCCGTGTGGTTTTCGGGCAAAAAGTTCAGCTGACTTTGGGTGCCTGCCAGCCATCCTTTACCCAAAAGGCCACCGCTGCCGATGGCGATTTTTGACTGAATAACATGATAACCACTGCCGAAGGGATCCAGCTCCGGATTTAAAAAGACCCGAATACGATTCTTCTGATAATCCTTGAGCACCATCCAAAAGGCGGGCAATAGGGCCACAAAGGCCACCCCCAGCCTCAAAAACCAATTATACTTAAAGCCCCTGACAAAAATCATCCCAAATAAAATAGCAATAAAGCGCAGGGAGGTGCCCAAGTCAGGCTGGCGCATTACTAAAAGCCAAGGCACAAAGATATAGCCAAAAACAGGCAGATAATCCTTGAACTCTTCCAACCATTCAATGCGTTTATCCATAAAGGTGGCCAGGCAAATAATCAAAAAGACCTTGGAAAATTCGCTAGGCTGAAAGGACAGGGAGCCAACCTGAATCCAACGCTGAGCGCCCAATTGGCTGTGACCTACGAACATAACTGCCAAAAGCAAAATGATATTAAAAATATACAACCTGGTAGCATAATTTTTTAGCATGCGATAGTCAAAGGCCAGGGAAATAGTCACCATAATGATGCCAAAAACCATGAACATGCTTTGGCGCTGCACGTGCCAGGCCTTACCCGTGCTTACCGCAAAGGAGTGGGTGGCACTGTCGATGAGGCCCAGGCCGCAGCCCATCAGGATAAGCACAGCACTAATCAGCCACCAATCCAGATTTTTCAGGATACGTTTGATTTCCACAATGTACTCCTTCCTTACTGCGCTGCCGGTACGGGCTCAGCCGGTGAACCACCAGCTTGCTGGTCAGGCTTTCCCTCCGGCATCCAGCCCCCCTCCTTCAAAAACTCTTCAAAGGCTCTATAAACACAGGGGCCTGCTGCGGTAGAACCAAAGCCGCCCTGCTCCACAATGCAAACCACGACCAGCTCGGGATCATCCACGGGACCATAGGCTACGAAAAGGCCGTGGTCACGACCGTGGGAGTTTTCTGCTGTACCGGTTTTACCGGCAATGGGCTTGGGCAGCTGACTGAAATAAGAAGCTGTACCACCCTCCTGAGTGGTGGCGCTCATGCCCTGACGCATGTAGTCAATGGTTTGTTGGGAAACATCGATATGCTTGCCCTCCGCCCGCTTAGGTTTTTCAAAAAGAGTGCCATCAGCATTCAAAATGCTGTCCACCAGATAGGGCTGATACTTAATACCACAATTAGCCACGATGCTCAGCATTACGGAAAGCTGTATGGGGGTGGTCAGATTGAAACCCTGACCAATGGCAGCGTTAAAGGTGTCGCCCAAGCGCCAATCCTCGTCCCAGATTTCCCGCTTCACATGCTTGGAGGCCACCAAGCCACGGCTCTCGCCCTCTAAATCAATGCCTGTCTTCTGGCCAAAGCCGTAAATGCGAGCATATTTAGCAATATTATCAATACCCACACGATTACCCAGCTCGTAAAAATACACGTTGTCACTCATGGCCAAGGCACTGATAAAGGTCAACCAACCTAGCACCTCGCCGCCGGCGTTACCCATGGTAGGAACCAGGGGATGGAAGCCGCCGTCAAAAATAGGCTCGTTAAGGCCAACCTTGTTTAGCTCAAAGGCCGCACTGCCGGTGACAATCTTAAAGGTAGAACCAGGTGGATATTCACCGCTGATAACCTTATTATTCAATGGGTAGGCATCGTCATTATTGATGCGGTCCCAATCCTTGGAGGAAATGCCGTGCACAAAAAGATTTGGGTCGTAGCCGGGACGGCTCACCATGGCCCGCACAGCGCCGTTGCGTGGATCCAAAGCCACCACTGCCGCCGCTCTGGCCCGCGGAGCCAAACCACTGTTGCGTAAATAAGCTAAATGCTTATCCGTAAATTCCTCCAAAGCTTTTTGCAGGCGAAAATCCAAGGTCAGCTGCAAATTTTTGCCAGGCACAGGCTGGACACTGTCGTAATGCTTCACCACATTACCGGCCACATCAACCTCTTCCATGAAGGAGCCATCCTCACCGCGAAGGATTTTGTCATAGCTTTTTTCCAAGCCCGATTTACCCACAATGCTACCCTGGGTAACATTCTTGAAAAGCCCCTTTGCAATTTCATAGGAGCTTACCTCACCCACATAGCCTAAAGCATGCACTGCCAGTTCCTTGTAAGGATAATTGCGAATAGGCTGTACGGAAAGCATCACCTCTGGCATATAGCGACGCTGCTCTTCAATCTTCGTCACCATTTCCTGACTTACATTATTCTTTAACAAAATTGGCTCGTAATAATTACGGCTTTCTTTAATCTTCTTTTTAATATCGGCTACAGGAATATCCAGCAGCTGGCTAATGTGCTCCAGTGTCTCCGGCTTATAGTCGGACTGCTTTTGCAGAACCACCGCATAGCCCGGCAGGTTATTAACCAGCTCCTTGCCATCCTTATCATAAACAAGTCCCCGGGGTGCAATAATGCGGGACTGGCGCAAACGGTTACCATCGGACTGCTTGGTATAGTATTCTCCACGCCACAGCTGCAAATACATCATCCGTCCCAAAAGAATTGCAAACAGGACAAGACAGAGGCCTAGCAGGGTCTGCAAACGCAGGGTTTGTTTTTTATTTAGCATCCGCGCTCCGTCTCCTTTCTTCAAAACCCCAATTAATAGGAGATATCCTCCTCTTTAATCCACTGATAAATTCTTTTAACAACCAGCACCACTGGTACTACCAACAGCATATTGCCCAGAGCAAAGCCCAAACTATCTACTGCATAGCTAAAAAAAATACTCCAGCGACCACCGCTACGAATAAGCTCCAACCACCAAAAAACAAAGCGCAGGGCAAGGCTGCACAAGGCGATTACCGCCATATGAAAGGTAGCATTATCCCTGACCACCTTTTCCTTCATTAGCCCCACTAAAAAGCCTAATGCCGAGCGACTCAGCATATGGTAGCCAAAAACACCTACCGTCAAAGCATCCTGCACAAAGCCCACGCCCAGCCCCACCAAGGTGCCCTGCTGCTCACCCCGCAGCATAGCGAAGGCATAGAGAGCTAAGAATGGTAAATCACAGGACAGCCAGCCCGTATAAAAAGCAGAAGCCGCCCCCTGCACCAGTATTAAAAGCAGAAACAGGACGGGCCAAATCAGTCTCCTCATTTTGCCTGTCCTCCCTGCCTATCAAATTCAATTTTAGGTGCCGGTGTAAAGCCGGTAATTACCAAAACATGCTCCACATCCGCCACATCTGCTGCTGCGTGTACATCTGCCTCCTGCAAAAGGCCCACGCTGTCCATATGTGTTTTTGTCACTGTGCCAATGAGGATATCTGCCGGGTGGCTGCCGCTATAGCCGCTGGTAACAATAACATCACCCTCGCGAATGCTGGCCTCCCGAAAAACATGCTCCATAATCAGCTTATCGTCGGCGCTAGTCTTGCCACCCACAACACCAACTGCTCTGGAGTCATGACGTAAAACTCTTGCCCCCACCTTAAAGCGAGGCGAATTTAAGAGCAGTACCCGCGCGTAGGACCCATAAACCTCGTCTACAACGCCTACCAAGCCCTCGTTCACCACAGCCATTTCACGCTTCAGCCCTTTATCAGCACCGGCATCAATATACATACAGTCCCGCAAATCACCATGGTTGCGGGCAATAACCTTAGCAGCCACCACCCTTTGGGTTTTGTGCTGCTCCTTGTAGTCCAAAAGAGCCCGCAGCTGCTTGTTTTCCGCATAGACAGACGCCATTTGGATATTGGCATTGCGCAGCTCTATATTATCCTTTTTCAGTTGCTCATTTTCACTTTGCATCACTGTTAAAGCCTTCCAATAGCCCCTCAGGCTATTGCCGGCATTCCCCAAGCTGTTGAAGCCATTTTCCACAGGCAGCACCACGCTAGCCACAATGGCATTCACCAACGGAAAACGACTGCCACCAGCCACAGCCATAGCCAGCATGCCACAAAGCACGAAGGCAAACAGAACGCCCAGCATAAATTTTTTACTCATGCTGCTTACCCATTACCATACAGTTTATTTAGAGGTCATAAAGCCCTTGCGATAAATATCAATGTTTTCTACAGCGATACCGGTTCCCAAAGCAACGCAGTCCAAAGCTTCGTCAGACACATACACCGGCATGCCTGTTTCCTGGGAAATCAAACGATCCAAATTGCGCAGCATGGAGCTGCCACCGGTCATCACAATGCCCCTATCCATAATATCGGCACTTAATTCGGGCGGAGTACGCTCCAGAGTATTGCGAACGGCGTCCACAATCATGCTCACCGGCTCATCCACAGCCTCGCACACATGGTTAGCATTAACCTGAATGCTCTTAGGCAGGCCGCTCAGCAAATCGCGACCACGCACCTCCATAACCTCAGGCTTATCCACCTTCATGGCAGTGCCAATTTCCATTTTAATATTTTCGGCAGTACGCTCGCCAATAAACATATTAAAGGCCTTGCGCACATAACGCACGATGGCCGTATCAATAGCATCGCCACCACAGCGCACACTCTTGGACACAACAATACCACCCAGAGAAATTACAGCTACCTCACAGGTGCCACCGCCAATATCTACCACCATGCTACCGGTTGCCTCCTGTACAGGCATGCCTGCACCAATAGCTGCTGCCATGGGCTCTTCAATCAAATAAGCCTCACGGGCACCAGCCTCAATGGTAGCATCTATAACAGCACGCTTTTCTACCTCGGTAACACCGGAGGGCACGCCTACCAAAATGCGGGGGCGCACAAAGGTGCGATTGCCCATGGCCTGCTTGATGAAATATTTCAGCATGGATTGGGTAATCTCATAATCGGCAATAACGCCGTCCTTCATGGGGCGAATAGCCACGATATTACCGGGAGTACGACCAATCATCCGCTTAGCCTCGGCGCCGATGGCCAAAACCTCGTTGGTATCCTTCTCCACTGCCACTACAGAAGGCTCACGAATTATAATGCCCTTATCCTTGCAATGCACCAAGGTATTGGCAGTACCCAAATCTATACCCATATCATCAGACATATTGTTAAAAATACTAATATTCGGGAATGTAAATTTCATTTCCACCCGTCCTCCTAAATCTTTAAAGCTCCCGCTTCTACAAAACTATAATAAGCACCATCGCCAATAATTACATGATCCAGCACTGGCAGCCCCAGCGTCTCCCCAGCGGCCACCAAAATCTTGGTTATCTCAATATCCTCAGCACTGGGCTGGGGATCACCGGAAGGATGGTTGTGAGCCACCACAAGACCTGATGCATGCTGTAAAATCACCGGCAGAAACACCTCCCGCGGATGCACAATGATGTTGCTCAAGCTCCCCTCGGCGATTACTTCCGTGCCTATAATTCTATTTTTCACATCTAGTAAAAGCACTAATAATTGTTCCTTGGTGGCATAGCGCAGGCGCGGCATCAGATAAGCGGCCACATCCTGAGGCTCACCAAAATGTAATTTATCTAAAGGGCGCGCGGAGGCCAAACGGCGGCCTAACTCCAGCGCAGCCAGCACTGTAGCAGCCTTAGCCTGTCCCAAGCCCTTTATTTGCATAAGTTCTTCAATCCGACTCATGCGGGCCAGCCTTTTATACAGGCCACCCTCCTTCGTCAGCTCCCTGCCCATGGCCAACGCCGACTGGGAGGCTGTGCCTGTACGCAATAAAATCGCCAGCAGTTCCCCGTCGGTCAAAGCCCCGGCCCCGCGAGCAATCAGCTTTTCGCGAGGTCTTTCCTCCGGAGGCAGGTTCTTAATAAGCTCTTTTTTGATATCGCTTGCTTTAGTATTACCAAAATCACTATGGCCCTGGCCATAGGTACCGCCTTTAAAGGCTGTCATTGACTCATGCTTGCTCCTACTTCCTTCAACATGGAATACAACATGGTTAAGGGAAGGCCCACTACATTATTATAGCAGCCCTCGATTTTTTCTACTAACAGAGCCCCCTGGCCCTGAATGCCATAGGCCCCTGCCTTATCCAGGGGCTCGCCGCAAGCCACATAAGCGGCGATTTCAGCTTGGGTAAGGTGGCGAAAGAAAACCTTAGTAGCACACACCTGGGCCAGTTCCTTGCCAGCGAATCTTACGGCCACCCCCGTCAAAACCTGATGGGCACGGCCTGATAAACGGGTCAGCATAGCTGCCGCCGCCTGAGCATCAGCAGGCTTGCCCAAAATATCATCATCTACAACAACCACCGTATCGGCTGCTACCACGGGAACAGCGTCCCCCACTTGGGCAGCCACGGCCCTGCACTTACCCAAGGCATTGTGCAGCACCACCTGATTGGCAGCATCCGCCTTGCCAGCCTCCTCCGCAAAATTTGCCGGGCAAACTCTAGCCTGGATGCCCACCTGCTTGAGCAGCTCCAAACGGCGGGGTGAAGCCGAAGCCAAAACTACCTCCATCGTCCAGCGCTCCTTTAGCCCTTTTTGTTCATATCAATGACCATTTCCTGAGCCTGAATTTCATAAATAACAGGCTGCTTACCTTCACGCACCGCGTCACGCTTAAAGATGCGGGCATAGCTAATGGTAACAATCAACCACAGAATAATGCCACCAATAATAAAGGGCATTTTATCCATGTGGAAGAAGGTAGCCAAACTATTGCCAAAGGCAATGCCGGCCAGCACACCCGTCACAGGCAGGCCATAAATAATCATTTTTGCCTTAGTATTATCAAAATCGCGATATTCAGCGCCTACCACATCCCCTGCCTTAGCACCCACAGGGTTCCAGCAGTCAAGATATTTAGGCAGGCCAGTGAGCTCGCTTTCGGTTTTGTCAACCTTAATCTCCGCGCGCTCGCCCTGTTTTTTTACAATTATGCCTCTAATCTCAGCCATGAACTAAACTTCTCTCCTTTATCAATGTGCCTTGAGCAAATGCTCTGCTCAATATGCATGCACGAAAATATACCAATAGCCAAAGGCGAAAATCACGCCATAAATAAGGAAAAATACAACCAGACCCTGCCAGGTAACAGGATAACCAAAGTTGATATCCTCACCAAAGATACCCCGGCGGTTAAAGAAGGTATATTTTTTACGCTTTCTAAACCAGAGTTTTTTATTTTCCGGTCCAACCTGCTTAGCAACTAAAAAAATATAAATAAATGAACCAAAGAACACCTGAAAAACTCTGGAGCACACTGCCAAAGAGTCCACATTTTCCATACCAGTCATTATTTCCCCTCCACAGCTTACAGTTGAATGTATTTATCCGGCATGCTCTTTTGCAGCTTCTTCAGGAAATCATCACTGCATTTAAAAAGCAGGCCTGCCAGCTTATTCTTTTTGCCCTCGGTGAACACCAACAAACGCTGGGGATTTTCATCCAAGGAGCTGTAGCGGTGGATATAATGGGTCAGCTTAGTCTTGCGAAAGAAGCTGCGCACATACTTATTGGTAAAGCTTTCAGTACGGGTCAAATCCACACTGTAGCTGCGTTTGATAAAAAACATGCCCTCAGTGATGACCTCCAGGCGCTTATCCTTGTATAAAATCACCGTATACTTAAAGGATACACGCCAGCACCACAGTCCCAAGAGCACCAGATTCAGGCCCCAGCCCACCAGGCTCAGTTGACGCGTCTCCTGCACATTATTCCATTCGTTAACAAACAAGCAAACTATCAAAAGCAGGGCAATGCCTGCAATCACCTTGCGCGTAAAATTAGTACCTGACACCTCACGACATATTTCTTCCACCAAAATTACCTCCGTCCCTTTATGTGTGGCAACACTATTCCATTTTTATCTTCCCTATTATATCAAATTTCTTTCCTAAAGCATATACCCTAGAGTGACAATTCGTGATAAAAAATGTGAAATTTAGTGTTGGCAAGAGAAGCCCCACTCGCTCAGCAAAATCTACATAAAAATAAAGAAGGCTACACCACAAAATGTAGCCTTCTTGACCGAAGCATAAGCATACCAAACAGTATTCAAATCAAAAATATTGTATTTAATACCTAATGCCTTAAAAAGATAATTACCAAAATTGGGCAGGGCCACTACCGCTCGGTCATCTTACCCTATTCTTTAAGCATTGCAACTATTGCTTTAGCACATTCCCCGGTGTATTTCTCAAAATACTCTTTATCGAAAAGTGCATAAAATGCTTCGTTGTGATTTTTAAAGTCTGGGCTTTCCGGATAGTCCAAAGTAATGTACTTCCATGCTATCCACCAAGACTTATCTCCTCCAGACACTCCATCCGTAGTTTTTTGGACAAGAGATTTCGTAAGGTCTTCTCCGACTACATTTGGAGTATGCTTTCCATCAAGGGTATTAGCATAGCCAACAAACATCTTATGGTCTATTTCTATACGAACCCAAATATCAGATTTAGATGCCTCGTGATGCTTATAAAAATAGTTTATCCCTGGCCAGGTAGATTTATCATATTTATAGTATCCGTCTATGCAATCTTTATAATACCACAAACTTTTATTTTGTTCATTTTCGCCAATCTCATCTTTCACTTTGCCAGCTATAGCATCAAACAAATCCATCATTAATTCTTTTTTTGCTTCAGGAATTGCCCCTTGCATTTTATCCGCACCATGCATAAACGTGCTGGAAGTACGTAATAAACTAATTAATTCTTTCATCTCTCTATCTTCCATTTGGCCCGTAAACCTCCTTATCGTTAACATGAGCTGAAGTAGAACTTCTCGTATAGGTGCCAGCTTCAATGTTTCTGTTTCTTTTAAGCACAACTCAAGCCATCTTAAGATATCTTGAGCAAAAGATATACAAATTATATTGCTAGAGCTATGTTTATCATCGGAACAAGTCAACCCCCCAGCACTACTTGGTTCATCGCCAAAGCGTGTCAAGTAAAACAATTGAGGAGTAATTATCTTATTAAACTTGAGTACATACTCATAATAATCATAGCATTGATCAGATTGCTCTTTAGCATAAATTTTAACCTCAATAGGAATCATTCTTTTATTCGTTTCGATGAGTAAATCTATTCTTCTCTTTTCATCAATGATCCGCTCTCTAAAAACCTTTGCACTATGCAATTCGTCCTCATCTACATTTTCTATACCCAACACTGTTTCCATAAATAGCTTTAGATAGACAGAACCCTGGTAATGACAGCCCAAAGGAGAGAGCAATTCATAAATAACTCTGCAAATCTTTACTTCTTTAGTAGCAATATCGGCAATTTCAAAAATATTAAAATAACTGCCTGTTTCTTTACGCAAGAGCTCATATTTCTCACTAATTGCCGCTGC
>CAMFZA010000015.1 GCA_946002345.1 uncultured Phascolarctobacterium sp.
TAGCAGAGCGACGTAACACATCTTCACAGAAGGACTTATTATCCAGAGTAAACTAACCTAAATAAATATTAAATAAGCGTAGCCGGTTATCCTTATCAGGCAAGGGAATTACTATAGGAGTTTTACCTAAACGCCGTTTTATGGCAGGATCTATAGCATCAACCCTATTAGTGGCAGCGATCGTAAAGATTTTCTGTTTACCTGTAGTTGCGCCATCAAGCTCTTGCAGGAATTGATTAACCATGTCAAGACCATAGGAATCCATACGGTTATCGTCCCTACTTGGGAATACAGTATCACATTCGTCTATGAACAGAATAGTAGGCTCATTACCTCTAGCCTTTTCAAAGACACGCTTGATTTGTTTACTACTTTGGCCAACATACTCGCCCTTTAAATCTGCCAAAGTTGGAGCCATAAAATAACATTTCTTTTCTGTGGCTAAAGCTTTAGCAATCATAGTTTTGCCAGTGCCAGGAGGACCAGTAAGGATAAGACCTAATATTATCGCAGCTATAGGATCATCCAACATAAAAAAAAAAACAATACAACAAAAACAACAAAACACTACAACAACCAAGATTACGTCATTCCAGTGAACTTCTTCTTCAATATTGAGCTCGGCTGCTTTTGTAAAATCCTCTAACTTCAATTCCTCTGCATTATTCTGCAACACAGTACGCAGAATACGCATACACTGAACCAAGGACTTTTCTCCCACGCTCATACTGTTTGCGATATTATTGAGTACGGACCAATCCCATTGGTACTCCTCAGGCATATGGCGAAGCATGTAACGCAAATAAGCCCAACGAATCTCCTCAGCACTAGGATTGCCAATATATATGGGTTTTCCAGGGAAATTATACTTTTTAATAAGCTCCATGTCCTTGATACTTATAACAGTCATCAGGTTATGGGCCTTCATCCATTCAGGCTTTTGGAGATTGGCAATCCATTCCGTGTTATGCTGGGGATCATATAACCCAGCAATCCATTCCATGCCTTCAAGAAGAATTAAAAATCGTTTCTCCTTTTTTTCTATCTCTTCTCCTAAATTTAAAAGTATTTGATGTAAGTCATTGCCAACATTCTCAGCAGTCTCTGCAGCTTTTTCTGCGTCCTCATCCTTAACGGCATCACTATCTACTGCCTCCCTAGGCCTATTATCACTATATAGTCCACCATGAGCCTTTTCGCTAAAAATAGAATGGATATTCTCCACTATTTCCCAACCATCATCAGTACGGGCATAGCAGTGAGTAACATCATTTGAACTATTAACTACATGCAATAGATAATCAAAGCCACCATTTTCTACAGTCAACTCTTTTAAGTAGTATAGCAGAAGGCACTCATCAAGACTCTTACAACCATAAAATAAATTATAGAAATAGTTATCATTGCTGTTTATCGCATCACCAGTTAGAAAATGCAGATTTTGTCCCCTTAATCGCTTTTCCTCCAGCTTGCTGATAATACGCTGCTGCTTCACTAAAAGGCTCATTCTTCGCCATCCTCTCTATCAAGCTCTGGCAATCCCTTGAGCAAACGCTGTAGAGTCCTTTTCTCACCTGTAGGTTCAACCTCATCCTTAATTTCATCCAATTTTTCTTTCAGCTTTCTTCTTAGCTCTGTTTTCGCTTTGATTTCATTCTCCCTAGATAGCTTATCTCTTTCAAGATCAGCTATCTCCTTTTGTAAGCGAGCTAATTCGGCTTCCTGCGCCTCTTTACTTGATTCTTTTTTTTTCTGCTCAAGCACCTTTAGCAATCTATCCCGCTCATGCATAAACGCATGCGCCTTGGCAAAACTTTCGTCACATTCTTGTATTTTGTCTTTAAGATCCTGGACTTCTTTAGCATACTTCTGCAAATCATGGGCTGGTGCTCCATTAATGCCTGTGAACTTTGTATTAAGTGTGCTTATACATTTTAGAGTTTCACGTCCTAGATACATTCCATCCATTACGCCATCACTGGCTTTAGAGAAGCTTTTTAAAACCCGCAATACTACTTCCTGGGATAGCGGATAAAGCATCATTAAATTTTTAGATACAGTGCTTAAATACTCCACATCTCTATCTTTAGCATTATAGGTTCGCAGTATTTCATCAGCAACAGTTTCTGCTCTGCTCTCATCTAAAAACCACAAGGTTTGAGTAATCTTTTCATATGCTAAATCCTCTGACTGCTTATTTCTTTTATTGCCATACACCAAAAGCTGAACTAAGGAAAAATCCTTCGCTTCTAATTCAGCCATGAAATCTTCTAATTGTGGTTCTCTCATTTAACGTCCGCTCCCTTCAGGCACTACTTATCCACGCGTTCTTTCACCTTTACCAGGTTCCTGTGCCACTGTACCAGTAGCCACTTCTGGACCAAGGATGGTCTTTCCATTTTTAGTAACATCAATCAACGGTACTCCCTTGGAACGCATTGCTTGAACTATTCCTTCCGTGGAATTCTTGCATGTCCCACCAATACTCTCCTTATGATCCAACACGACTTTGGGATTTCCATCTTTATCATACTTGATATCAAAGGTTATCTTTTCGCCACCCGACGAGCAAACAACTCTAAAGCCATCGGCACTGTTGCCATTAATCAAAGAGCTTTCCACATTATATTTACGGTCAAAATACATGACGCTATCAATTGCCGCAGCCATTTGATCACCTTTAATCATTTGCTCCTGCAAATGTAAGGCATAATTACGTCCTTCTTCTGCCTTAACATAAGCCTTTTTATATAGCTCTTGTGCTTTAATATAACCTTCCGTTGTATCCTGTTCCTCTGCTTCAGCGGCGGCTTCCATCAGCTTTTCAAATTCTGCCTCATAGGGAGTATCTCTGTACTTTTTGAGGTAAGCAAATAAATGTATTTCTTTAGCTTTTTCTCCATTTTTACGGAAATCAACAGGGTCAACATAGCCACTTCTTGTTAAAGTCTCAGCCTGTTCACGAAGATTGTCAGCATCCTGCATAGCTTTTTCATAACCTGTTTTCAGTTCCACTAATTTTGCAACAAACTCATTTACTGTACTTAGAACAGCTGGTCCCTCTTTTAAAACAACCACATCGTTTTTCCCAATAATATCTTCCACTGATTTCTTTAACTTTCTATAGTCTTCATTCAAGAATTTCTGTGCCCATTTTACTTCCACACCATTCATTATTTGAGACAGCTTAGACTTAAGGGCATCGGCATCAGCTTTATTCTTTGCTGTTTGGTTCATATCAGAAATAGCTTCTCCATATTTATTAATCTGACGAGCCAATGCCTTGGCCTCGCTAGCATTTGCTTGTGCCATAGCCGCCAATTCATTAATTTTTCTTGCAATATCATTACGCTGTTGTGCCAAGCTCTCATATTTTTGTTTAAGTCTCTTGGCTTGTGCATATTCCTTATCTAAATACCCAGATTTACGACTAATAATTTTACGAATCTCATTACCCTCATTGTCACATTTTTGCAATTCCAGATCAATTCTCTTTATTTCAGCCTGTAAAGCAAGTAGTTTTTCCTGCGGTGAACCCAAATCAGCAAGCTTTTGCTGTGCACTTTGCGCTTTTTGGACTATTTCTTTACCTTTATTTCCAAACATAATCCCAGCTTCATTGTTTAAAGCCTGTACAGCTTTAACAGTACCTTTAGTTTTTGCTAACTCTTCTCCAGCTTTATGTATCAGTTTTGTATTACTACCAATTGCATTGTTAAGATTTGATTCTGTTCTTTTACGTGCCTTAATACCTTCTTCCAGTAAATCTGCTACTTCCCAATCTTTTTTGCCACTCATTTTTCTTCCTCCTTAAAAAAATTAGTTCGCTCCAATATTGCTCTTTTGAATTTAGCTTCAAATCCTTTTTCAGGTATACCAATCATAAACAACTCTCCGTTACGACTGATAAACTCTAAATCCCTATTATGGGTATTATAGATTATATCTTTAAAATCACGATATCGAGGAGATAAAAAATGTATTTCCTGGTTATCAGAGCCTCTATAAATAGTATTATTGTTTAACTCCTCTATATACTCTCCATCCACCAGTATATCACTATGCTCTAAAACAAAATTTATATCCTTATCGTGTTTAGCACGGAGTTCAGCTAAGGTATATCCTGAATAAAGCATTATGTCTAATTGAGTATTCTCTTTTATACTCTTCACTAATTCTGCCAAACCATGCGCTTGTAGAAATGGTTCACCACCACTAACAGTGATACCCATAAGCCCCTGTTCATTCTTCAGTTCAGCTAAAATTTTCTCAGTGCTTATCCAATAACCATTTTGACCTTCTAATCGCCCTTCAGGATTGATACAGCCAGGACAGCGTTTCTTACATCCCTGTACCCAGATTACATAACGTTCACCCGGGCCTAGCACCTTAGTTCTTGTTTCTCGATGATATAGATACAACATTTTTGTTCCTTTATATTATTTACAATTTTATATTGTTTACACTTTCAATTATTGCCAGCCTTAACCTGACCTAAAATAGCTATATTGCCATTATCAGGATTGTAGACTACAGGTAAATATACGCCCTTGGAGTAATTTAGGTTTTTCTTACTAGGTTCAGGCAAGTTCTCTACTTCATCAGGATTAAAGCGTACCCTATTATAGCTTCCCAGTAGGGACTGACCACCTGGATATTGAAACACATCAAAGTCCTTACCATAGGTCTGCTTATAACAATTATTGAGAAGGATATATAACTGACGTTCATTTTCATTCATTAAGCAGCTGTCAGGCCCTTCTTTAACGACCTTGTCTTTTTTTATGAGCTTAATCTGTCTATGTACCAAATTGGCAAAGCTCAAATTTCTACCTATAAGAGTAATAAACTTAAATAGCGTCTCAATACTATCGCCAACCAAGCCTAACTTGGGTATAAGACCTGCAAAGCTTTCATTATTCTGTAAAGCTTTTAGTGCTGGTTCGTAAGCTTTGCCAAGTGATACCCATTGTTCCAGAGTTTTGCTTTTAATTTCAAGCTCTGTAACCGCTCCATCCAAGGACATCTTTAAGTTTTGTCTGTCCCTCTGTAAATCCATCAATTTATTCTGATAAGCCAATGCACTAGCTTTAGCTTCTTTTTGATGTAATTCCAGCCTTTCCTTACAAAATGAGAGTTCTTTGTTTAATTTTTCATTTTCTATATCCAGATTATCAATATGCGATTGTGCTTTTTGCATAAGTGCATCATGATTTTGTTGATTTTCTTGAATTTCATTATGAAGGCAAGCAATATTATCTTTCAGGTTCAAATTATCATGCTCTAATTTAGATTTAGCCGTTTCAACATTAAAGAGTCTACTGTTAATATCACAGTTTACCTTCTCTATTGCAGCTATTTTATCCCCCAGTTCTTTTTGCATTTGCTCTTTAGCCGTACAAACCTGACATATTTCTTTTTTTAATACCTTCTTATCCTCTTCTAGGGACTTCATTTTACCTTCCAACCCGATATTTATGCCTTCTAACTCCTTTATTTCAGACTTCAATCTTGCTAAATTCTCTTCTAACTCTCCCTTTTCATTATTTAGATTATTGTTATCAGCTTCAAGTTTTTCAATTTCTTTTTTCAATTTTTTCTTTTTCATATCCCAATCCGCCTGTCCATCTTTAAAAGCTTTGTCTAAAGAGTTTTTGTCGGCTTCTAAACTTGTAATTGTATTCTGAAGACCTTGGATACTTTCTTGATTATTCTTTCGTTCTTCATCCCTTTGTTTTACCAAGGTAGCAATATTCTCTTTTTCTTTTTCAAGCTCATTGCTAAGGCCATTTATCATTGCTTGCTGCTGATTAATAATCTTCTGACCTGTTGGAGTAATCCATTCTTCCGCTATTTTTGCTATATTCTCAGACAAACTATTTCCATTGTATAAAATATCACGAGAAATATTGTGCATCTCAAGAACTTCTTTTTTTACTTCTTCTAGAACAGCATCAAAATTCTCCTGCTTACTAGCAAATGTTTGGATAATATGCTCCTGTTCTAAAAGCTTTTTTTGTACAGCTTGTAGATTGTCAAGTACGCACTTCAAATCATCTTGAGTAACATTGATCTTTTTAGCAATATCCACACTCTCAGCTACAGCAATTTCTTCTACCTTATCAATATCATCCATAGACTAATCCCCCTTTGCGAAAATTCAGTCATCCTCTTGTCTTTAATCATTCAACAAGTTCCAGCATCATCTGTTCATTAATATCTTCATGGTCATCAGGAACATCTTTACTTGTACCTAAACGATACTCCAATTTATACTCACAGTTTACCCTTAGATATAAAATATACTTTCCTTCTTCAAAGAAATCTTCAACCTCATCGTTTAAGTGCTTCATTAAGCTCATATCATTAGTTGCACTGGTACTATACAATAAATCTACAGTTTTATTAAACTTATTAATACGATTAGCTCTATGCCAAGAGTTGTCAACACAACCCTTTTCAATAACAGTACTAAACTT
Organism: uncultured Phascolarctobacterium sp.; assembly: GCA_946002345.1. GTDB lineage: Bacteria > Bacillota > Negativicutes > Acidaminococcales > Acidaminococcaceae > Phascolarctobacterium_A. The sequence goes on from CAMFZA010000015.1 coordinate 6,480, forward strand.
GCCATTCTTATCACGGTAGCCAACAGTAAACAGAAATGCCGGCTTATCTTCACCAATTAAAGTCTTATCGACGCCAAATTCGCCTCCAAAGTTTAGTTGCCCCATAGCCACCGCAGTTTTTTCATTTAACCAATATGCAGGGCTTAGGCTCTCGTTATTTTGCCCACATCCTATACGCTGAATAACTTGCTTAGGTCCAAAATATTTTTCACTACGCATTAGCTTTTCAACATAGTACTGCTTAGAAGCATTTCCACCTAAAAAAATAGTAACGTCTTTTGTAGAAAACTTCTTCAAATCATAAAAGTTTTTTAAATGATTTATTGCTTCAGGCTTGGTAAAATAATGTTGCATAAGGGACTTAAACTGCTTAATGGTCTTCTCAATTTCATGCATAAGGAACTGCTTAACAGTATCAGGTGTAATCTTAAGCCTTACATCTATATTCTTATCATATTGATTTTCTACTTGAAGTGTAATTATATATGTTTGTGCAGCACTTCCTGCTTTACGAACTTTTCCCACATTTGACTTTACTAGCTGCTTCTCAGGCGGCAAACAGTCTTCCGTATACAATGAGTCAAAACTATCTAATCCACTATCTAAATCTCCTGTTGCAACATTGTTTTCCTGTCTACCAAAACCTAGAAGAGCATCATCTATATCATCTACGGTATTAAACTCTCCATTATACTCAAAAAGAGGTCTTGCGATAAGTTCCATTAAGGTATTAGTATTAGCTTCAGATACTTCTTCACGACGATTACTCAGCAATCCATCGAATCCCTGAGGATATTTTGCTTCATCTGGCAAGACAAACTTGATTCCCTTACCTTCTATCTCTTCTTTATTTTCTAAATAAATTTTATATGCCAGTTCATGAATGAGCTTTTCTCCACCTACGGTTTCAACGCCATCAATACCTGTTAAAGTAACCATGGCATCGTACACATCAGCTTCTTCCTCATTATTATTATCTACATTGCGCAGTACTCCAAAGGCAAAATCCATGGTACCGCCACCTAAATCATAAACACCAAAAAGTCTAGCTTCGTCATTGTGCTGATGGAATTGCTTGCCTAAAACCGCACCAACACAAGCCTCCGGTTCAGAGTAAGTCATACTTACGCTGATTGGACGCTTTTCATTATATCGCACGGGTAACGGCAAAGCTCTCTTTATACCGTATTCTAATGATTTACGAATTTGCTCACGTAACCCTCTATTAAACTTGGCAGGGTAGGTTATTTGATAATTTCTGTATAATTTCCCTTCAGCAGGATTGTTAATGGCTCTTGCCAAAAGATAGCCATAAAACGCAATTGGATTGAAGTGTTGTCCATCTTCTAATTCCACATCATTTACTACATATATATTAGAATCACTATTATACGGAGTGATTTTTCTCTCTTCACCCTTGGACATATAGTATGGCAACATTTTAAGCTGAGAAATAATGGCACGCACCTTACGCATTCCGTTCTCCTCATCCGCATGCTTATATTCTTCTTCAACAGTATATCCAGAATCATAGTCTACCATGAGCTCTGTTAAATCTTTTGTTTTACCAATAAAAAATGGACTGTTTGCATTACCTGCTTCCCATTGATAATATACCTCGGGCCAATCATAAAGCATTAAGTTTGTAGGATTCTCGTATGCATTTTTACGATTAGATGTGTACTTTTCTTTGCCGGAAAGAGTAAACAACTGCGCTCCCACGCCACATTTTACAGCAGCACAAGTGGAGGAAGTACCAAAGTCGATGGACACTATATCTCCAGACATAAGCTTCTTATATTTTGTATTACCATTCTCATCTATCATAGTATCTGTAATACATAATTTAATAGGAAAAGCATATGTTTTAGTTTCCTTTGTATAACTCATATGTACTTCGAATCTACCTCTAAACGTGGGATGAGTTGACTCAATATTATTCTTATGAATTGCTGCTCCAAGCTTATTAGTATCAATATAAACAACAAATTTTGCAGTTTCTCCAGAGCCAGCTCTATCGAAATAAACGCAATCTTCATTTACAAAAATAGGTTCTTTAAGTTGGACATTGTCAATTTCGTACCAGAAAAAGCCTACTGAAATACTTAAATCAGATGCATCAAAGGTTGAAATTCTAGAAATCTCTATTTCCCACTTTCTAAAACCATGGAATCCCCAAATACCCTTTTCCTCAGATGCCAAGTTATTAGCACTAATAACATCATAACCAAACATATCCCGTTCTGTTACATCCTGATACTTCAGGCTTGGGAAATCATAGGCTTCTGGATATGTAAAATAATTTTCTGTAGAGCCAGCTCTGCCTAACGGCACTAAAGCTAGTACAGGAGATAATTTGGTTTTATTTTCATATTCTATAGAATCATTATCTTCAAAGTCCTTGCCATTTGCCAATAAAAGATACTTTATGTAATCGAAATCTTCAATTAATTCTAAATTGCCATCAACATCTTGTAAAACTACTTGTATATTCTCAGGCTGAAATTGATCCGTATCAAAAGGAAAATCCAACGTCTCTAAAATATTTTTCCTTTTGCCACTGATTTTTTGTTCGTACATTAGTCTCTTATTATCCCCATCATTAAAGGAGATACACATTTTTTCTATCCTTTTGTTCTTCTCATTACATTTCTTGAAATCAGATTGGGTAGCTTTTTCGGCTACATCTCTGGCTTGCTTAACTAATTCATCCATAGAATCCCATATAGATGCTTTTTCCACCATAATCTGTTTTATTCTGCTATTCTTCTTCAGGATTGGATAGCGAATGTTGCTCATTTCATAAACTTCCAATTTATTATTCGTCATAATGAATCCTCCCTTGCAATAAAAAAATGCTAGTCATCAACTATAAAGAATAAGAAGCCATAATTTGCTACTTCTTATCGCCTTGTAGGACTAGTAGTCACTCAAGTGCAACCATCAATGATTAGCAGTGTATTTTTATCCATATTAATTTTCAACATAACTTATCACCACACACAGTATATTAAGCAACTAAAAAAGTAAACTCTTTTCCATCCTTCAAATGATGCACAAATTGCACCTTATTTACTTCTCATTATCTACCAACTAGGCAAGCTCTATTCCCTCAATGATTCAACACCGTAGCCCGCCAATTGCAAGCCCCGTATTTTGCTGCAACAAGCATTTCCAAAGCAGCAAAGCTAGGACAAAACCTTGCCTGCCTCTCCAAGCAGCTAGCAGTGAAGCAATGGCAGTTATTGAAAGCGGGATTATAGTCCACCACCCGTCCCACGCAGTTTAACGCATATTCTGCCACCAGCTTATCGCCAAAAGGCTTGCCTTGCCCATTAGTAGGACAAAAAATGGTAAAAGCAGGATTTTTGCCTCCTAAGCGTTCGCAAAAATTTTCTGCAGAAACCTTTTCTATGCGACCATTGCCATTCAAGTGTACTATCTTGTTCCTACCCACATAAATGCCAGTATGCTCCGCTACCACAGCAAGGTTGCAATACACTACGCTACCAATAGCAGGTCGCACGTTATGAATCAAGAACGCATCTATGGTCTTCATAGTCCAGTCCATGAGCTTTCTTTCGACCGCGAAATTTTTAATCGTATTACCTGTAATACGTCCATTCCCCACCACAACATCTCCCCAGCTAAAGGCGTTTTCTAAAAAACATATACTATATATGAGATTTCTACAGAAAAAACCTTTTTCCTGCTTACAAATAGAATTTAAGATTATTTTCCTCAATTAGACAGTCTAAGATTTAATTGATAAACCTATTATGACATAATTAGGCTAGCTTTTCTGTGTAGAATAAGACGCATTTGTAGCTTTTACAGCACATTATTGCTTAATCCAGTAATCCTTCCTTCGCAACAACAATTAGTTTAGACGCATTTACTCATGCTCCAAATATCATTATAGCCCATTAAAATGACACTAAGTGTCAGCAAAAGAAAAGGACATTAAGTCCTGAAAATCGAATTGTTTCATGGCACTCACCCCTTAGACTGAGGCTCAACCACCATAAACACGATTGCTTATATACTGTTACAGCACAAACAATCTAATAAAACAGTATTTGTCCATCATATAAGCAGGCTTATGTCTGCTTATTTTTTTATAAATGCTAATTGAATAATAGGATAATAAATCTCCCAACATAGCCAATCACGTTGTGCCATAACACAATACAATCTAATCATGACATTTCCTTTTACATGAAATTTCCCCGCGCAAGCTGCAAAAACAGCTCATGCGGGGAATATTACCTGTCTCAAGCAAAAATATTGCCAAGGACTCTTCCTAAAGCGCCTACAACGCCACCTACAATGCCGCCAATGACAGCCCCCGGTATGCCAAGAAGCTCTTTACCAAGCTCTGCACCATCTTCTATGCCATCAAAGATTGTGTCAAAGAAGGAATCCTGTACCTTTTTAGAGTAGTCATCGTCATTATGCTTGTAGTTCTTTTTGTCATTGTTCATACCCTCCATAATAGAAAGGCGCTTTTTGGCAGGTACTGCCTGCAGAATATAGTAAAGAAGCTTGGTCAGATTATAAGGATATACAGTGCTTCCCTCCGGCTCAGTATATCCCGCACAGTAGTACACAGGCTCAATTTCAAGCCCAGAATCCTCATAAATTCTGTTTTTGATGGAAACAAGCTTCTCTTCCAAGAATTTTACCAGTACATCATCCGGCTCATTTTTCTCATAATCCCAGTGGCGTCCGGTCTTCATGGCTATATCAGCCTGGTTTAACGCAACAAGAATGCGCTTACGCTTTTTACCAAATTCCGGAATAATAACTTCATTGAGGATTTTATAGGAAGTACCAAGGTCTCTGGTTGAGCCATCCAAAATAACGAGCACTAGGTCAATCAGTCTATTGCCCTCTTCATCCACTTCCTTAAGCAAGTCACGAATAACAGCTTTGTGGTGCTCATCAATCTCAGTACCATCACCAAGGCCCGGAGTATCCCACAAGGTTAGGTTACCTATGGTATATTTTTCAATATCCTTGGTCTCCGGATCAGATTTAGAGCCTACCTTGGCCACTTCAACAAAAAGCTTTTCCGTGGTGTTGGCCTTAGCAGCTGCTTCATCATTAGCTGCAGTTTCTACCTCAGCAGTAGGTTGATTGCCTGCATCCGCATCACTACCTTGAACATCAGCTACCTGCAGCTCAGCACAGTTAAAGAGTGCATTAATTGTAGAGCTCTTGCCGCAGCCAGTAGCGCCGACCAGCATGATGTTAAGCTTGTTTTCTCTAAGCAGCTGCAGCTTTTTCAAGAGTTTGTTTTTTTGTTTTTCAGTAAGTGCCAAATTTAATAACTCTTCTTCCAGCTTCGCATAAATAGTTTTTTCTTGACTCATAATTTGCCTCCTGTTTTCACATTCATAATCTACTTCGCATTAATATTTCCGCATATGTGATTTCTACAAAAGAATATTTTACCTGCCACGAGTCTCTTCCAAGTTAATACTTTTTCAATGTCTCCAAAGCGGCGCAGCGCCTGCACAAATATTTATAGCTTGGCTTTCCAAAATAATTACTAACTTTGACGCGCTCAAGCTCTGCCTTACGCTTGCAAAACTGGCAGGAACCATATCTTTTGCCAAGCTTGCTAGCGACTATTTTCCTGATTTCCATCTATTACCACCACGCTCCAAACTTAATTACATATCTTTGTGAAACAATAACCCATCAAACGCAAAAAGCAGGTCCTAGAAGCAGGATTTCCCATAATTGCTGAATAGCGTTTCAGGGATGTCAGTGCTTACTTAGAGTTAATCAAAAATTCGTAAAATATCATACATCCTCCATATTTGACACACACACTATAAAAGTTTAAATGCTTACTACACTATCCATTTTAAACCTTGAAAATGACATTGAATGTCCTTGCGCAAGATAAAATTTGAATAAATGAAATAAAGTTGAACAAAAAAAATCCCTACATAGCTGCTTTAATTACAGCATATGTAGGGACTTTTCGTTTAGAGTTTCCGTCCATTGAACAGCAACAAAAGTACTAAAATTTTATACGTAACGAAACGTTACCCGAAACAGGCGTTCTGTATAAATTTATTTAGCTGTGAGCTTTCTCCTCATTTCAAAAGCTCAATAAAATCAATTTCCAACGATTGGGCTATTAAAAACAATGACTCTATATTGAAGTTTTCCTTGCCGTTTTCCATCTTGCTAATGCGGGATCTAGACACACCAGACTTTTCTGCTAGCTGCTCCTGGGTCCAGCCCTTGAGTCTGCGTTGCTTCATAAGATTGAAGCCAATTCTTATATAGATTTCTTGAAACATATAGCTTAATTCCCTTCTTAAGTGTTAATCCTATTATGACATAATTTCACTATCTTTGCAGTTTAAGATAGGGCACATTTGTAGTTTTTACAGCACAAAAGTATACATTGTATTTTCTATATGCAAAAGCTTACTCAACCCCCTGCCAACAGTCTCCTTAGCTCTCATACTAAGCCCTCTCTACACAAATGCTACTATCTCAACTACCTACAAGTATAAACCAGCACAACGACATTGAATGTCATTTTTACAGCCATAAAACAATATTGAAGGAGATTTTTGCGGTAAAAGACAAAAGTGGCAGGCGTCCAAAGCTGGGCACCTGCCACAAAATTTACCTTATGCTATTATGCTGTTAGAACTTATTTTAATTCTGGAGTCAACAGACCATATTTACCGTCCTTGCGGCGGTAAACCACATTGGTGCTGCCCAAATCCGGGTCAAAGAATACGAAGAAATCATGATTCAACAGATTCATTTGCAGAATCGCCTCTTCCGGAGTCATGGGATGCATGGTGAAGTGCTTATTCTTGATGATTTCGAATTCTTCATCAGGAGCTTCAGCAGCAGCCGGTGCCGGAGCAGCCTCGGTATCTGCAAAGTTGGAATATTTTCTCTTCATCAGACGAGTCTTATATTTATGGATTTGGCGTTCAATCTTTTCTACAACCAAATCAATGGAGCTATACATGTCCTTGGTGGTTTCTTGCGCTCTCAAGAGAATGCCACTAGCAGGCACGGTAATTTCCACAATATGATTGCCGTGCTCCACCTTCAAAACTGCAGAAATGTCGCCAACGGTCTTGAACTGTTTCGTAACCTTAGTAATCTTTTTCTCCACATACTCTCTCAATGCCGGAGTTACGTTGATGTTTCTGCCTTTTACGTTTACGCTCATAATTCATGCCTCCTTAGGTATGTCACAGAAGTCAAGAAGCCTTGATTAGCCTTCCACGCTACCTTTTTTCTCCAAGGGTTCAGGCTTCATCCCTTTGCTTATATAGTTCGCTAAAGGGGCCAAAACTCCTGCTGCATTTATCATTTTTGCGTGAACTTTTCGTGAAAAATCAAGAAAGTGTTACATTTTGACAGTCAAGCCTAGGAACCAAACGCAAGCCACCTTAAAACCCCAAGCTATAG
>CAMFZA010000016.1 GCA_946002345.1 uncultured Phascolarctobacterium sp.
GGTTTGTTGTTCTTTGTTGTCTTCTGTGTTGGGTTCTTTTTGATGGGTGTGCGCGGGCCCTGCTTTATTTTGATTTATGGTGCTCTGGCCTGCGTAGTTATTTTTATCGGCGCTGGCTCCAGCATGGGACTGATGTGGGACTTGGCTGATGTGCTCATGGGCTGCATGGCTATTATCAACCTGCCGGTTATCTGTATCCTGGGTGGTCCTGCTCTAAAGGCTATGGATGATTACAGCAAGCAACGTGAAGCAGGCAAAAATCCTGTTTTCAAGGCTCGTTCAATTGGTATTACCCAAAAGCTGGATTATTGGCAGGATTAAAACTGCAGAGTCTTTCATCTAAACTAAAAATTGCGGCTGAGACTTCTATTTAAGAAAATCAGCCGCTTTTTTTATAAATATTTTTAGTTGGCTAGCAGTAAAAATCCAATTTGTGTAGAATATACACTAGGAGAAGCATTTTTAGGTCAAGGTTGTTTTTATGCCTCAAAGGAGGGAATGAAATGATTTATAATTATTATCCTGGCTGTACGCTTTCTACGAAGGCGAAAAAGCTGGATATGGCTGCTCGGCGTGCGGCAGAAGCCTTGGGCTTTCCGCTGGTGGAGCTGCCCCAGTGGCAGTGCTGTGGCGCGGTTTATCCCATGGCTCCCGATGCCATTGCGGAACGACTGAGCGCGGTGCGGGCGTTAGCTGCGGCCAAGGCTAATGGCGGGATGCTGGTTACTCTGTGCAGCGCTTGTCACCATGTGCTCAAGAGGGTGAACCATGATATGGCCACGAAGCCGGAAATTGCGGCTAAGGTCAACGCTTATCTGGAGCTGGAGGAGCCCTATCAGGGAGAAACCAAAGTATTGCATTATCTAGAGGTTTTGCGGGATGAAATTGGCTGGAGCAATATAGCCAAACAAATCAAAAATCCTCTAAAAGGATGTTTGATTGGCGGCTACTACGGTTGTATGTTGCTCAGACCGGGACGAGTTATGGCCATGGATGACCCGGAGCGTCCAAAGATTTTGGAGGATTTTATTAAAGCGTTAGGTGCCAAGCCTGTGGAATATACCATGCGTAATGAATGCTGTGCCGGCTATTTGGCTGTGACCAATAAGGAACTGTGCCAACGCATGGTGGGTGAAATCAAGGGCAATGCGGCTAGCTGCGGCGCCCAAGAGTTGATTACGGCTTGCCCCCTGTGTGCTTATAATTTGGTGGCCAATGGGCCAGAGGGAAGCCTGCCAGTGCGGTATTTCACCGAACTTTTGGCGGAGGCCTTGGGTGTTGGTGAAGGAGGTGCAGAGTAATGGAGTTCAATAATAAGGAATTGACTGCCGAACTGCTGCGCCTGGCTGATACGGATGTGAAGCGGTGCATACAATGTGGTCGCTGCAGTGCTACCTGTCCCATGGGTGACAAGATGGATTTGCTGCCTAGCCGCATGGTGTGGGAACTGATGCAAGGGAACGGCGAAGAAATGCTAGAGGCCCGTTCACCTTGGGTATGCCTTTCCTGCATGGCCTGTGAGCAGCGCTGCCCTAAGGGTGTGAGACCCTGCGCCGTAATGGAGGCTGTGCGGCTGCTGGTGATTCGCCAGCAGGGAGGCAACAAGCTGACTGCGGAGGCCCTGGAAAACTATCCTGCGGATATGCCCCAGCAGGCTTTGGTGGCTGCCTTTAGAAAATATAATAAATAGGAGGTATCCTCGTGCAAAAAATAGGTGTTTTTGTTTGTTGGTGTGGCAGCAATATCGCCGGCACGGTGGATGTTGCCGCAGTGGTGGAGGCAGTACGTCAGGTGCCTGATGTGGCCTATGCCGTTGATTATAAATATATGTGCTCTGAGCAGGGTCAGGAGATTATTCGTCAGGCTGTGCATGACTACAAGCTGGACAGAATTGTGGTGTGCTCCTGCTCCCCACGGATGCACGAAGCCACCTTCCGCAAGTGCGCGGAAAGCGTGGGCATTAATTCCTACATGGTGGAAATCGCCAATATCCGCGAGCAATGCTCCTGGGTATTGAAGGATAAAGCGGAAGCAACTGCCAAGGCCATCAAACTGGCCAAGGCGGCTATTGCCAAGGTGCGCTTCAACAGTCCGCTGCAGGCAGGACAGAGCAACGTGGTGAAGCGGGCGCTAGTTATTGGCGGCGGTATTGCCGGTATCCAAACGGCGCTGGACATTGCCGAAGCAGGCTATAAGGTTGATATTGTGGAGAAGGAGCCCACTATCGGTGGGCGCATGGCGCAGTTGGATAAAACCTTCCCGACGCTGGACTGCAGTGCCTGCATCCTGACTCCGAAGATGGTGGATGCGGCTCAGCATGAAAACATCACCCTGTACACTTATAGCGAGCTGGAAAAAGTAAGTGGCTATGTGGGCAATTTTGAAGTGACTATCCGCAAAAAGGCCCGCAGCGTCAAGGAAGATATGTGCAGTGGCTGCGGCATTTGCACGGAAAAATGTCCTTCCCGCAAAACTCCCAGCGAGTTTGATATGGAGCTGAAGAATCGCGGTGCCATTTATATTCCCTTTGCTCAGGCTATTCCCAAGGTTCCGGTTATTGACCGCCAGGCCTGCATTAAATTTAAAACGGGCAAATGCGGCATCTGCTCCAAGGTGTGTCCCTGTGAGGCCATTGATTATGAGCAGCAGGACCAGCTGTTAACCGAAAAATACGGTGCAATTGTGCTGGCTACTGGCTTTGAAATGATCAAGCTTGATAAGTTTTCTGACCTGGGCTGGGGCGCAAGCAAGGATGTTATTTCTTCCCTGCAGCTGGAGCGCTTGACCAACGCTGCCGGACCTACCGAGGGTCATTTAGTGTGCCCCTCCACGGGCAAGGAGCCGAAGAAGGTCGTTATCGTGTCCTGCGTTGGGTCTCGGGATACTACGGAGCGGGGTAAAACCTACTGCAGCAAGATTTGCTGCATGTACAATGCTAAGCATGCCATGTACATTCGTGAAAAATATCCTAATGTGGATGTAACTGTGTTCTATATTGATGTGCGCACCCCTGGTAAGGGCTTTGACGAGTTCTATCGTCGTGCGGTGGAAGAATACGGCGTACATTATGTGCGCGGCCAGGTGGGCAAGGTCGTGGTGGATGGGGACGGTAAGCTCACTGTCTTTGCCAGCGATTTGAATAGCGGCAAGCATTTGATGCTGTTCCCAGATTTAGTTGTTTTGGCAGGCGCGGTGCAACCGTCGCCGGATGCGCGCAAGCTGGCTACCATGCTGACTGCCAGCATTGACAACGATGACTTTTATGTGGAGGCCCATCCCAAGCTACGTCCAGTGGAAAGTCCCACTGCAGGCGTCTTCCTTTCCGGCATGTGCCAGGGCCCCAAGGATATTCCTGAAACTGTTTCCCAGGCAGGTGCTGCTGCGGCTAAGGTTATTGGACTTTTAGCCAAGGACCATTTGGAGACCAATCCCTGCACTGCTATGTGCCATGAAAATATTTGCAGCGGCTGTAAAACCTGTGCCCATGTGTGCCCCTACGGCGCTATTTCCTATGAGACCAAGCAGGTTGTGACCTTGGCGGGCACTCGCGAAAATCGCACTGTGGCGGTAGTCAACGAGGCGCTGTGCCAGGGCTGTGGTGCCTGCACTGTAGCCTGCCCCAGCACCGCCATGGACCTGAAGGGCTTTACTAATGAACAAATTTTGGCAGAGGTGGATGCATTATGTTAGAAAACAACACCTATGAACCGAAAATCGTGGCCTTTTGCTGTAATTGGTGCAGCTACGCTGGTGCTGACGGCGCCGGCACGGCCCGCAAAAACTACCCAGCTAATATTAAAATCATCAAGGTTCCCTGTTCCTGCAGGGTTAATCCTCTGTTTATTCTGCGGGCCTTCGCTCGTGGCGCCGATGGTGTCATCCTGTGCGGCTGCCATCCCGGCGATTGCCACTATACCACGGGCAATTACTTCACCCGCCGCCGCATGACGCTGCTCTTGGGCATGCTCAATTATTTGGGTGTGGCGGGAGATCGTTTTAGAGTGGAATGGGTCAGCGCCGCCGAGGGCGCGCGCTTTGCCCAGGTCATGAATGATTTTGCGGAGCATATTGCGACGCTGGGAGAAAATGTAAAGTTGAGGGATTTGCGATGCGCGAAATAAAAAAGCTGATGCAGGACAAGGCCGCAGAGCTTTTGACCAAGGGCACCGTGGATAGGGTGCTGGCTTGGCGTAGCGGCGAATTCTTTTATGATAATGCTCCTGCCTTTTTTACCAAGGCTGAGGAGTGTCAGGAAATCGTCTATGATGAGTTCTGTCCTGCTAATTTGTGTAAATATTTAATCCAAACCAGTCGCAAGGGCCTCAAGGTTGCGGTTTTTCTCAAGCCCTGTGACACCTATGGTGTGAACCAGCTGCTGAAGGACAATCGCATTCAGCGGGAGCTGGTTTACGCAGTGGGCACACCCTGCAGCGGTATGCTGGATATTAAAAAGATTAAGGCTGCCGGCGCTAAAGCCATTGTGAAGGTGGAGGCTGAGGGTGATAAGGTGGTTGTAACCACCGCATTAGGCGAGGTAAAGCTGATCAAGGCCGATGTGCTTTTGGATAAATGCCTCATGTGCAAGGGTAATGAGTATAAAATTGCCGATGAAGAGCTAGGGGAAAAACTGTCCACTCCTGAATTTACCGGTGATAAATTTGCTGGCGTGAAGGCTATCGAAGCCATGAGTGACAAGGAACGCTTTGCCTTTTGGCAGCAGGAGCTGAGTAAATGTATTCGCTGCAATGCCTGCCGTGATATTTGCCCTGCCTGCACCTGCGAGCAGTGTATTTTTGACCATCCTCAGTCTCCGGTAGCAGGCAAGGCTTATGCGGACCCGGTGGAGGAGCAGCTCTTCCACATTATTCGCGCTTATCACGTGGCCGGTCGTTGTGTAGGCTGTGGGGAGTGCGCTCGTGTGTGTCCCCAGGGTGTGAAGCTGGGCCTGTTGAATATGAAGTTTATGAAGGATATCAACACCTTCTTTGGACCCTATCAGGCTGGTGCGGATGCTACAACACCTGCTCCTCAGGTGGACTATAAATTGGATGATAGTGAAGTGGATGTAGCAGTGAAGGGAGGCAAATAGGATGTACAAAATCAGTAAAGAAAATTTGCCCAAGCTTTATGCCGCTCTGAGCGAGCAAGGAAAGCTGCTGCTGCCCTGTAAGAATAAGGCTGGTAAGGTGGATTTCGCTCCCTATGGTGAGGCTGTGGAGGTGGCACTGGAGGCTCCCTTGACTTCTCGCTCGGCCAAGGATGTGTTCTTTCCGCAAGTAGAGCAGCTGCTGAAGTTCCAAGTAGATGGCAAAAAGCTGTCCATGGAGCAGATTCTGCCCAGTGAAGAAGCTGTCATTGTGTTGGGTGTACGTGCCTGCGATGCCCGCAGCTTTGATATTTTAGATAGAGTATTTTTAAAGGAGCCCGTGGATTCCTATTACAAGGCTCGTCGTGAACACACGGTGCTCATCGGCATGGGCTGCAGCGAGCCGGAGGAAACCTGCTTCTGCCACGCCTTTGGCATCGATGCCACAAAGCCTGAGACCGATGTGCAGACTTGGCTGGTGGACTGTGATTTGTTCTGGCAAGCTGTAACTGCCAAGGGTGAGGCGCTTACCGCTAAGCTGGCTGGACTGCTGGAGGAAGCTGGTGACAGCAGTGCTGTGGAAGAGCAAGCTGACATGACGCAAAAGATTTTGAGCGTTTTGCCCTTGCATGGCTTCAAGTTTAATGACAAGCTGCCTGCTAACGAGCTCAAGGTGTTCAATAGCAAGGTTTGGGAGAAGCTGGCACCTGCCTGCCTTTCCTGCTGCACCTGTACCTATGTGTGCCCCACCTGCCACTGCTACGACATTCGTGACTACGAGGTGGGCGAGGGCAAAACGGAGCGCTTCCGCTGCTGGGATAGCTGCATGGCCAGCGATTTTACTAAGATGGCTCATGGCAACCCCCGCAAGAGTCGTTTAGAACGCTTCCGCCAGCGATATATGCATAAGCTGGTTTATTATCCGGAAAATAACGAGGGTATTTACTCCTGTGTGGGCTGCGGTCGCTGCCTGCAAAAATGCCCCGTAAATTTAAATATTGTGAAGGTAGCCAAGGCATTGGAGGTGAGTGACGATGTGTAATTGCCGTGATACTTTAATCCCCATGATTGGCGTCATCACTGATATTTGTGAGGAAACTGCGGATGTAAAAACCTTTAGGGTGGAGGCCTTAAACGGTGGCAAGCTGTTCGAACATATGCCCGGCCAATGCGCCATCCTGTCCGTACCCGGCAAGGGCGAGGCCATCTTCTCCATTACCTCCTCTCCGACTAACGAAAAGTATATGGAGTTCAGCATCAAGCGCTGTGGCAGCATCACCGATTTTCTGCATTTTGAGGTGGAGGTTGGTCAGCAAATTGCTGTCCGTGGTCCCTATGGCAATCATTTCCCGGTGGAGGACAAGCTGAAGGGCAAGGATTTACTCTTTATTGCCGGTGGCATTGGCCTTGCTCCCTTGCGTAGTGTGCTCAATTATATGCTGGACAAGCGTGCTGACTATGGCTCCATTGATTTGGTTTATGGTGCACGCAGTAAGGAAGATTTTGTGCGTTATGAGGAGCTGACGGAGCTTTGGCCCCAGCAGCCCGATACGCGGGTGCATTTGACCATTGATAAACCTCAAGAGGGTTGGACTGGCAATGTGGGCTTTGTGCCGGCCTTTTTGAAGGATTTGCAGTTTACGCCGGATAAGACGGTGCTGCTCTGCGGTCCACCGATTATGATTAAGCTGTGTTTGGCAGCGCTGGTGGAGATGGGCTTTACTAAGGAGCAGGTTTATACAACACTGGAGCTGCGCATGAAGTGTGGCGTGGGCAAGTGTGGTCGCTGCAATATCGGCAAGAAGTATGTGTGCAAGGATGGGCCGGTGTTTACCTGCGATGAGCTTGACGAGATGCCGGACGAGTATTAAGCGCATGCGTGAAAATCGCTTTATACTTCGTTGTTGGCTTGAACTAGATGCCTGATGAGTATTAAGTAAATGAGAATCAAATCATTAGCAAGCATCTGCTCAGCGAAATTTCTTAACGCTCATTTCGTGGGGTACAATGACGAAGCTGCGGTGTCCAATCTGTTCGCAGAAAGCTTTAGGTTTTCGAAACGCTTGCTTCTATTGTACCAGCCACTCATTCGCTAAAATTTCGATTCACAATGCTTTGCTAATAATTTGATTGCTTCTGGTAGTTAATCTACTATTAATAGTTTTTCATAGAGAGGAGAACACTCTAATGGAAGAAATGGTAACAGTATACCTGCTGGGAAAGAAATATTCCGTGCCCGCTACCTTGACCATCATGGATGCCATGGAATATGCAGGCTTTAAACTGATTCGCGGCTGTGGCTGTCGCAGCGGCTTTTGCGGCGCCTGCGCTGTAATCTATCGCATTAAGGGCACCACCGAGCTGAAGGTTGTGCTTTCCTGCCAAACTAAGGTGGAAGAGGGCATGTGCGTTGGCAAAATTGACTCCTTCCCCATCAATAAACGTACCTTTAACATTGATGAAATCAAGGCCAGCGACAATATCGTGGGTCAGCTGTATCCGGAAATCTTTAGCTGCATTGGCTGCAATGCCTGCACTAAAGGCTGCCCCCAAGGACTCAATGTTATGCAATACATCGCCTATGCTCAACGGGGTGAATACGAAAAGGCCGCGCACGCTTCTTTTGACTGCGTGGGCTGCAACATCTGCGCCTCCCGCTGTCCGGCCCAAATCAGCCACAGCGCCGTGGGCCTGTTGTGCCGTCGCCTGACCGGCAAATACATCGCTCCCAAGTGCGAGCATCTAGAAAAGCGCGTTGCTGAAATCGAAAACGGCGATTATGTAACACTGTTGGAAAAGCTGAAGAAGATGCCTCTTGAGGAAATCAAGGAGCTGTATAATAAACGCGAGATTGAGAAATAGGAGGCAGACCATGAGCGCATTTACTGAAGATATGTTAAAATCCATGGCCAAGGTAGAGGCCACTCGCGCACAGCGCCTGCATGCTACTATTGAACGCTTCACTGCGGAAGAAAAGGATGCTCTGCTGAAAGAATTCCATCCTGACTACAGTGCCAAGGGCTTTAAGGTGCTGGAGGTTGGTCCTAACAAGGGACAAAAGGTGCCCACGGAATTAGCAGCTCTTTTGGAGGGCAAAAGCCGCTTAGAGGGCGTGAAACTGGATTTGGAACGCATTGATTATGATGTGGATGTGTTGGTTATCGGTGGCGGTGGCGCTGGAGCTAGCGCTGCTTTGGAGGCACAGCGGGGTGGCGCCAGTGTGCTGGTGGTAACCAAGCTGCGCATGGGCGATGCCAACACCATGATGGCCGAGGGTGGCATTCAGGCCGCCGACAAGGCCAATGATTCCCCGGCAACCCACTATTTGGACGCCTTTGGCGGAGGCCACTACAAGAACATTCCCGAGCTTTTGGAAGAGCTGGTAACTAAGGGACCCTTGGCCATTGATTGGCTGAGCAAGCTAGGCGTAATGTTCGATAAGGAAGAGGATGGCACCATGGTCACTACCCATGGCGGTGGTACCAGTCGCAAGCGTATGCATGCCTGCGCCGATTATACTGGTGCTGAAATTATGCGTGTGCTCAGAGATGAGGTAGTAAATCGTGGCATTCCCGTACTGGAGTTTGCCCCGGCCATTGAGCTGCTGCTGGATGAGGAGGGCAAGTGCGCCGGTGCAGTGCTGTTGGACTATGATAGCAACGAGTACAAGGTTGTACGGGCGAAGACGGTGATTATGGCTACTGGTGGTGCTGGACGCTTGCATTATCAGGGCTTTCCTACCTCCAATCATTATGGAGCCACTGCGGACGGTTTGGTAATGGCCTATCGCGCTGGTGCACCGCTGATTTATGCCGATGCCATTCAGTACCATCCCACGGGCGTGGCCTATCCGGCGCAGATTTATGGTGCTCTGGTAACGGAAAAGGTACGCTCCATTGGCGCGCAGCTGGTTAATGCGGAGGGTGAAATCTTTATGCATCCTTTGGAAACCCGTGACGTGGCAGCGGCTTCCATTATTCGTGAGTGCACGGTGCGGGGCAAGGGTGTGAAGGCCTTGGACGGTGTAGCTTTGTGGCTGGATACGCCGCTGATTGAAATGCTGCACGGCGAGGGGACTATTGCTAAGCGCATTCCCGGCATGCTGCGTATGTATGCGAAGTTTGGCATTGATTTGCGCAAGGAGCCTATTTTGATTTATCCCACACTGCATTATCAAAATGGTGGTATCTTGATTGACAAGAATGCGGAGACCAAGATTCCGGGCTTGTTTGTTGCTGGCGAGGCTGTGGGCGGCATTCACGGCACTAATCGTCTGATGGGCAATAGCCTTTTGGATATTATTGTCTTCGGACGCATTGCTGGCACGAAGGCTGCGGAGGCTGCTAAGGCTACTAGGCTGGGCAAGCTGAGCTTGGAGCATGTAAAGGCTTATGCGGCAGAGGAGAAGGAGGCTGGCGTAAGTGGCGAGCTTTCTCCCAAGCTGCTGCCTGTTTATACTCACGGTCGTGACGCTAGATAAAAGTATAAGATAGTTATTAACGCTGCAGTACGAGTGTATTGCAGCGTTTGTTTTATAAGTTTTGGTTTATAATTAGTTAGACGTTATCGCTTAAAGGGATACTAGGGAAGTGAAGAATGAAATTCGTAATAAGCAAGCATCATGCTCGCGGTGATTTTTCGAAGGCGTTACTTGGGTAACAGCCACGCACGCAGCAGAGTCCAAAAATGAGGCTGTCCGCTTTGGGTTCAGACGCAAATTTCGTGGGGTACAATGACGAAGCTGCGGTGTCCAATCTGTTCGCAGAAGGCTCTAGGTTTTCGAAACGCTTGCTTCTATTGTACCAGCCACTCATTTGCTAATCCTCCAGAGGACAGCTCTCTGCACAAATTATGCTGCGTGCAAGCACTTGCATAATTTGGCGACTCGCTTGAAATCAAAGCTCGCCTGTTGCTTGCTTATTACTCAATTTCATTATATCTCATATAGCACACTAGAGTTTTTATCATACCGCGAAGCGGCCATATGGTAAAGCCTTTTTTGCTAAGCTTTTTGCGGCGAGGCAAAAAGCGTGGCGGTCCAGCATGCAATGCTGGTGGGTTTCTTGGCACTTCTTTGCCCACACAAAGAAGTGCATTATAAAGCATAATTGGTTATAAAACCACATTTTTTCCAACACCCTTCCTTAACTCTCAAAAAAACTGTATAATAGGAATGTATTAAGACATAAAAGGAGTGTGAGTCCTATGAGAAAAATATTTGCTTTGCTGTTGTCGCTGCTTTTAGTTGTAAGCGTTATCGCTGGCTGTGGCGCGTCTAAAAAAACCTCCAATGATGGTGGCACCAATATTAGCACCTCTGTGAGCAATGAAAAGCAAAAGAATGGCCAGCAGCTTGATAACAGCAAAAAGCTGACTGCGCAAAATACCACTAATGCCAATTCTGCGGCCAATGTGAAGGCCAATAGCGGCAAGCTAAAGATTAGCGAAAGTGCTGCCTATACTGATAAGGAGCATGTGGCTGCTTATATTAACGAATTTGCCAAGCTGCCCCATAACTATATCACGAAAAACCAGGCTAAAAAGCTGGGCTGGCAAACTAAGGGCACCTTGGACAAGGTTGCTCCCGGCAAGTCCATCGGCGGTGACCGCTATGGCAATTACGAGGGACTGCTGCCTAAGAAAAATGGGCGCACTTGGACGGAATGCGATATCGATTATGTGAAGGGCAATCGTAATGCCAAGCGCATTGTTTTTTCCAATGATGGCTTGATTTATTACACCGGCGACCATTATAAGACCTTTACGAAACTGTATTAAGGAGGCTGCAAGATGAGAAAAATCACCTTGGATATAGAAAAAATGCGCAGCCTACCTATGCTGCATAAATATCTGCATACAACGCTGGCTTTGCCGGAATATTATGGTGCCAATTTGGATGCGCTTTACGACTGTCTGACGGAAATTGCCGAGCCGACGGAGCTGGTGGTGCCGCAACAGGTGGCGGCTGAAGCTTATTTGGGGTGGTATGGGGAGCTGTGTTTACAGGTGCTGCAGGATGCAGCAGCGGCTAATGATGCTTTAATAATTACCCTGCGCTAGGCGGAGATGATGAACTTTGAGTAAGAAAATTTTGCGGGGGCTGCTCTTACCCCTGCTGGTATTATTGGCATGGCAGCTGGTTACGGCCAAGGGCGTTTTTAGCGCCTATTTGTTGCCCACTCCAATGCAGGTGTGGGAAGCCTTTGGTGAGCTGTGGGCTAGTGGGCTTTTGCTACAGCACTTGTTCGTAAGCTTGCGCCGTGTCTTTTTGGGCTTCACTATTAGCTGCTGTCTGGCTGTGCCCTTGGGCATTTTATGTGGTCAGAGCAGGCGCTTTGACTCCTATTGTTGGCTGCTGCTGGAATTCCTGCGCCATGTGCCGCCCTTGGCAGCCGTGCCCTTGATTATTTTATGGGCCGGCATTGGTGAGGCTTCCAAGCTGACGATTATTGTGCTGGCTTCCTTCTTCCCCCTGTTCTTGAATACCTATAGCGGCATTCACAACTGTGATAAGCGTTTGTTAGAGGTGGGGCAGACCCTTGGCTTCACGCTGCGGGAGCAGATTATGCGGATTCGCATTCCCGCGGCCCTGACCTCCATAGTGGTGGGCATGCAGCTGGCCTTGGGTTATAGCTGGCGGGCTCTCATCGGTGCAGAGCTGATTGCGGCCTCTGCCGGCATTGGCTATCTGATACTTGATGCTGAGGAAATGTCCAGACCGGATGTGGTTATTGTGGGCATGCTGGCTATTGGCATTATTGGCACAGCCATTGATTGTATCTTTTTGCTTTTGATGAGACGAGTATTTCCCTGGCAACAGGGTTGGCAAAGGTAGGGGGTAGAGCGGATGAAGGAATGGAGCTTGAGCGTTCAGGGCATCTGCAAGTCCTACGGTGCTAAACAGGCCTTGCAGCCCACGAATGAGGTCTTTGACGAGCACAGCTTTACCTGTATTGTGGGACGCAGTGGCTGCGGTAAAACTACACTGCTGCGGCTTTTGTGTGGCTTGGAAAAAAGCGATGCCGGTGTAATTGAGCTGCCTCGGGGCAAGCGCATTGCCCCTGTGTTCCAGGAGCCGCGGCTGATGCCCTGGCTAAATGTGGGCGAAAATATTACGCTGGCGGCCCAGCACGACAAAAGCTTGGATACGGGGCGTCTACCGGAATTGCTGCGTCTTTTAGAACTGGAGGGCACCGAAAAGCTTTATCCCAACCAGCTTTCCGGGGGCATGGCCCAGCGAGTTTCCTTGGGGCGCACGCTATTTTATAATCCTGATATCATTTTAATGGACGAGCCCTTTAGCGCCTTGGATTATTTTACGCGGCAGGGCTTACAGCAAACATTGCTCAGATTGTACGCTGAAGAACGCAAAACTATTATTTTTGTGACCCATGATGTGGAGGAAGCCTTGCTTTTAGGCGACAGAGTCCTTATAATGGATAGTGGCAGGGTACGTGAAGCCTTGCCCGTGAAGCTGCCAAGACCGCGGCAGGCAGCGGATAGCGATTTTCAATTGCTGCGGCAAAAAATATTGCAAGCACTGTAGAAAAACAGCTGCGGCTGCAGGTTAAGAAAGGAGTTCATACATTATGAACAAAAAGCTTATTGCCTTAGGCTTAAGTGTGTTAACGGCATTGACCTTGCTTTCCGGTTGCGGAGGCGAGAAAAAGGAGGCAGCGAAGCCTGCCCTGAAGGAATTGAAGGTGACCTATGTAAAGTCACCCCTTAATATTCCTAGTATTGTGGATAAGCATAATCAGACCTTGGTGAAGGAGTTCGGCAAGGATAAAATTACCGTGACTTTTCCGGAGATTAATTCCGGTGCTAAGCAAACCGAGGCTTTGGCTAGCGGTAGCTTGGATGTGTGCAGCGCTCTTGGTGGCACCAGCGCTATTTTGGCGGCCTCCAATGGTGTGGATGTAAAGGTTGTGGGTATTTATAGTCGGGCCCCCAAGGCTTTTAATATTATGGTTAAGGACCCGGCAATTAAGTCCGCGGCTGATTTAAAGGGCAAAAAGGTTGCAGGACCGAAGGGTACCATTCTGCACCAGATTTTGGTAGCAGCTTTGGATAAGGCCAATTTGAAGCCCGATGCAGTGAACTTTGTCTCCTTGGGCATTCCTGCCGGCGTTAATGCGTTGATGAGTGGCGAGGTTGATGCGGCTTTGGTTGCCGGGGCCGATGTATTGCGTGCCCAAAAGGCTGGTGCTCGTGTGCTGTGCAATGGCGAGGGCCTGGTGGATGCTACCATCGTTATCGGTGTTAGCGGCAAGCTTTTGAAGGAGCATCCGGAGGTTGTGAAAAAGTATTTGGCCATTCATCAGCAGAATATCGATTTTATGAGCAAGGAGCAGGATAAGGCGTACGGCTTTACGGCGAAGGAGACTGGCTTGAAGCTGGATGAGGTGAAGATTATGGCTCCTTGGTATGATTTCACAACGAAGATTACTGCGAAGGATATCAAGGATTTGGAGGATACTCAGGAGTTTTTGCTGAAGATGGGCATGCAAAAGAAAAAGATCGATATCAAGAGCATTTTGGCAGAGGTTAAATAGTGTTTTATGGGCCCGCGTTTGCGGGCCCTATTTATAGGGTTTAGGTGCGTAAATTATGGTTTATAATGCACTTCTTTGTATGGGCAAAGAAGTGCCAAGAAACCCACCAGGAGTGCATGCTGGACCGCCCCGCTGTTTGGC
>CAMFZA010000017.1 GCA_946002345.1 uncultured Phascolarctobacterium sp.
TGAGGGCTGATGCGAACAGCCCTGAACGTAGAAAAATAACCAGCTGCGAACTGGTTATTTTTTTATGCCAATTTTTAGCTTTTAGATAGAAAAAAGCCCCGCCACAGATTTGTGTGCGGGGCTAATTATTTGTCCTTCATCAGACGGGTGAGAAGGTAGTAGATACAAGCAATGGCAACGACGGCGTACAAATTAGTACGTTTAGGAGCCATTGCGCAGTAGATGATGCCTTATCGCCCGTCTCTAAGGGATGTATGCTTTATTTCGCAACGGGGCCGATCATTGCCAGCATAGTACCAGCAGCAACTGCAGTACCAATTACGCCTGCAACGTTAGGACCCATAGCATGCATCAGCAGGAAGTTGGCCGGATTAGCTTTTTGGCCAACAATCTGGGATACACGAGCAGCCATAGGTACTGCGGATACACCAGCGGAGCCAATCAGGGGGTTGGTTTGGCCGCCATCAAAGGTGCACATAAGCTTACCAAAGATTACACCGGCTGCAGTACCACCAATGAAGGCTACCAGTCCCAAGAAGATAATCAGGATGGTTTGGTAGTTCAGGAAGGACTCAGCACTCATAGTCAGGCCAGTACCGGTGGCCAGCATGATGGTTACAGTGTTCATCAAAGCATTTTGAGCCGTGTCGGACAAACGATCCAAGCAGCCTGCTTCTTTGAACAGATTACCCAGCATCAGCATACCAATCAAAGCTGTTACGGAGGGCAACAGCAGGGAAATTACTATGGTGGTCATAATCGGGAAAACAACTTTTTCGAATTTGGAAACAGGGCGCAGCTGCTTCATAACAATCTTACGATCAGCCTCTGTAGTAAACAGATGCATAATAGGCGGCTGAATCAGAGGAACCAAGGACATGTAGGAGTAAGCCGCAACGGCGATAGCACCCAACAGCTGAGGAGCCATCTTAGCTGCCAAATAAATGGAAGTCGGGCCATCAGCACCACCGATAATGCCGATAGCAGCAGCCTCTTGTACGGAGAAGCCTAAGAGCATAGCACCGAGTAAAGCTACGAATACGCCTGCTTGAGCCGCAGCACCCAACAGCAAGGTTTTGGGGTTAGCAATCAAGGGACCGAAGTCGGTCATGGCGCCTACACCCAAGAAAATCAACGGTGGGAATACTTCATGGTTAATACCATACATAATAACGGACATAACGCCAGGTTGTTCAAAACCATTTTTGGGAATGTTAGCCAGAATACAACCAAACGCAATTGGGGACAGCAGCAGGGGCTCAAAGCCCTTACCAATAGCCATGTACAACAGTACCAGACCAACAGCAATCATAATGATGTGGCCAGCCGTTAAGGCAGAAAAGCCAGAGTCTGCCCATACAGAAGACAGAGCAACAATAAACGCCTCAAACATAAAAAATTTTCCTCCTTAGATTTTGTTAGTGGTTTTTCGTGGGATCTACGACCTGAATCATGCTCATTAATACGCCCAGAGCTATCAATACCCCAAAAACAATAACCATGTTAATCACGGCAATCAGCCAGGGATTCGTTGTTACTGGACCCATAACATCACCTCCACATAATTTTTCCGTTCTCTTCCAACGGATGACTCATAATAGCGGACAAGCTTCCTTGTCGATATTCATTATAATTTCTAGAATATCTCCAAACTGTTGCCCCTGCCACCTTTTGCCCACAGCTAAGCCTTTGTCTAATTACTTAATAGGACTACTATATTTTTTATGTTTTTAAACTTTATTTATGCTTTTTTAAGCTACAAATCTTCTATCCTCCACACAAAAAGCTCCGCTTAATCATAACAGACTAAGCGGAGCTTGCTTTATGGACTATACGATTTAGGCCTCAAGGTAGAGTCTTACATTTGGTCTACCATATGGTCATCCTGCTTCTTTTTGCGGCTGAAGAATTTTTCTACAACTACAAAGAGTACAGGAATTAGGAAAATACCAAAGAAGGTGGCAATGGTCATGCCGCCAACTACGGCGTTACCCATGGATACACGGGCACCAGCACCCGGGCCGGTGGCAATTGCCAAGGGCAGACAGCCTAAGATGAAGGCGAAGGAGGTCATCAGTATGGGGCGCAGACGCAGACGAGCAGCCTCTACAGCGGCAGTTACCACATCCATACCATTTTCTTCCATATTCATCTTAGCATATTCTACAATCAAAATAGCGTTCTTCGCTGCCAGACCAATCAAGGTGATCATACCAATCTGCATATAAACGTCGTTGTTTTGACCACGTAGATACTGGGACAGGAAGCAGCCAAAAATTGCAGAGGGTACGGACAAGAGGACCGCCAAAGGAATGGTCCAGCTTTCGTACAGAGCTGCTAAGCACAGGAAAACGAAAATCAAGGAAATGATGTAAATCTGGGTGGAACGGCTACCAGCCTCGATTTCGTCGCGGCTCTGGTCAACCCATTCATAGGTGTAGGAGCTAGGCAGGGTTTCCTTGGCAACCTCCTCCAATGCCGCCATAGCAGCACCGGTGGAATAACCATCAGCAGGATCACCGGCAATCTTAATAGCACGAGCACCATTAAAACGGGTCATAACCAGGGAACTGTTCTTCTGCACCGGAGTTACCAGTGTGTTCAAAGGCACCATGGTACCATTATTGCTGCGCACAAAGAAGTAACGCAAATCATCAACAGTGGTACGATACTTAGCATCGGCCTGCATAACTACCTTCCAGGTACGACCGAAGTTGTTGATATCGTTAATTTCATTACCGCCTAAGAAAGCCTGCAGCGCAGAATATACGCTGGACACGGGCACGCCCATGCTTTGTGCCTTTTCCCTGTCTACATCAAAATTGTAAACAGGAGTAGTGGTATTCAGAGTGGTATAAATCATACCAATTTCAGGACGTTGGCGAGCCTTAGCGAGGAACTCGTTGGCGCGCTGGCCCATGGTTTCCACATCCTCGCCAGCCAAGTTCATCAAATACAGGCTTAAGGTACCGGTATTGGAGGCACCGGGCAGGGAAGGCGGCTGGAAGGCCATGATATTAGCATCGGGGTATTGTGCACCCAAGCCAAAAATCATAGGAATAACCTGTTGGGTAGTAGTGGTACGATTATTATAATCATCCATACAAATAACCATCAGAGCGGAGTTAGCCTTTTGTGCGCTGGACAGAATATCTACGCCAGCAACGGACATAACGTTCTTAACGCCGGGTAGCTTGCGAGCCTTTGCAGAAACATCTTCGATAATCTGCAAAGCACGATTACTGGAAGCAGCCTCCGGCAGGTTTACAGCTACGGCGCTCATGCCCTGGTCCTCGTTGGGAACGAAGCCGGTGGGAGTATGCTTAGCGATAACGCCAGTTAAAATTACAACTACAGCTAAACAGGTAAGCACCAGCTTGGACTTACGGATGCAAACCTCAACATTGGTAACATATTTGCCCAAAGTTCTTTCGAACCAATTGTTAAAGGCAGCCACTGCCTTGCCGATAAAGCCCTTCGGAGCCTCATCTTCATTTTTTCTCTTCAGAATCAAGGAGCACAGAGCAGGTGTCAAGGACAACGCAACGATAGCGGACAGCATCATGGATACGGATACAGTAATAGCGAACTGCTTGTACAATTCACCAACAGTACCGCCGGTAAAGGCTACCGGAATAAATACTGCGGACAGAACGAAGGCGATAGCCACAACAGGGCCGGATACTTCGTTCATAGCACGGTAGGTCGCTTCCTTGGGGGACATACCATTTTCCTGGATGTGATGCTCAACAGCCTCAACTACAACGATGGCGTCGTCGACAACCAGACCGATAGCAAGAATCATCGCAAAGGCAGTCAAAGTGTTAATGGTAAAGCCCAAAAGCACGAAGGAGGCAAAGGTACCAACCAAGGATACGGGTACTGCCAGCAGCGGAATCAAGGTTGCGCGCCAGCTGCCTAAGAACATGAATACTACCAGAATAACCAGCACCAAGGCCTCGAAGAAGGTATGAGCAACCTTGTTCAAGGATTCAGTAATAAACTGGGTGTTATCCTGAATAACAATCAGCTTCATATCCTCCGGGAAACGGGTTTCTGCTTCCTTCAGCACCTCACGAATTTTGCCAACGGTTTCAATTGCGTTAGCATCAGAGGTCAAGGATACAGGGAATACTACGGATTCGCCGCCATTTAAGCGGCTGACAACCATGTCATTACGAGGACCTTCTTTAATAGTCGCAATATCACGCAGCTTCAGGTTATCACCCTTATTAGTACGAACGATAACATTGCCAAACTCTTCTACAGTCTTCAAACGACCTTGCGCGCTGGCAGAATAGGTTCTTTCCTGCTCAGCAGCGGTAGGACGGTCACCGATGGAGCCAACGGCGGCCTGAATGTTTTGGGTTTTAATAGCAGTGGAAATATCATCCACGGTAACGCCCAGCTGTGCCATTTTTTCAGGATTCAGCCACAGGCGGATGGAATATTCCGGACCATATTCACTAACAGTGGATACGCCCTTAACACGCTTTACCGCATCGATAAAGTTCGCATCGGCATAGGTACGCAGGAACATGCCATCATAGGTATTGTTAGGAGAATACAAGCCAAAATACATAATGGTTTCAGCAGATTCCTTAGCGGTGGTAATACCATAAGCACTAACCTCGCTAGGCATGGAGCTGTTGGCCTGAGATACACGGTTCTGTACCTCTACAGAAGCGATATCGGCATTCTTCTCCAGGTTGAACTGTACGTTCAGTTTGTACTGACCATTACTGGTGCTGACGGAGCTCATATCCAGCATATTTTCTACGCCGCTGACCTTCTGCTCGATGGCCTGAGCAACGGCCTCTTCAACTACGTCGGCAGAAGCGCCTACATAGTTGGTTTCTACAGAAATACGGGGTTTAGTAATATTAGGATATTGAGCAATAGGCAAGCTGAAACCGGCAAGGGCACCCAGTAAGGTGATTAAAATCGCTAACACTATCGCAAAGACAGGGCGATCAATAAAAAAACGTGCCACTTAGCTTACCTCCTTATTTTTGTTGCGTCTTTTCGGTAGTATCAAGATCGGCCTCGGTCATGGGCTGAGCCTTAACCTCTGCACCTTGACGAACCTTGCCAGTACCTTCAACTACCAAAACCTCGTCACCATTCAGGCCGCTTTCAACCATGTACAGACGACCAACGCTGGGACCAAGGGTAATTTCCTTCATGGTTACCTTATTATCAGAGCCCACAACATAGACGAATTTTTTGTAGAGCATCTCGGTAACGGCACGCTTAGGAATCAACAGAGCATCCTTTTTAATGCCGGCAGTAGCCTGCACGTGAGCAAACATGCCCGGCAGCAAACGGCGAGCAGGGTTGCTGAAGAGAGCCTTGATGGTTAAGGTACCAGTGTTGTCGTTAATGCCACGGTTGACCTCAGCAATTTTGCCCTTAATGTCGTAGGTGGAGCCATCGCTGAGCACTGCAGTAAGGTTATCCAGAGCAGCACCGCCATTACCATCCTGAGCAGCGGAAAGCTTCAAATATTCGGGCTCAGCCATGGTGAATTGTACATACACGGGATCAGTGTTGGAAATCTTTACCAATGAGGTTTGTCCGGCTACCACATAGTTACCAACCTCCACAGCATTGGTATCAATACGACCGGTAAAGGGAGCTCTAACAGTGGTATCAGTCATGTTGATTTGAGCATTCTCCAGCAAAGCCTCTTGGGCGTTAACTGCGGCCATGGCCTGATCGCGCTGCATAATCACATTATCCAAGGCCTGCTTGGAAATAGCATTTTGTTCATACAGCTTGGTGTAGCGCTCCGCATCCAGAGAAGCTACCGCTAGAGCAGCTCTAGCATTGGCCACACCGGCCTGGGCATTGAGCACATTGGCATGATAGGTGCGAGCATCCACTGTATACAGCTTTTGTCCAGCCACAACAGTGTCGCCACCCTTAAAGAATTTACCGGTAATTTGGCCGCTCACCTGAGCCTTCAAATCCATCTCCTGTTGAGCCTGTACAAAGCCAGTGTAATCATACACCAAAGGAGTATCGCGCTTAATAACCTGCATGGTCTTTACCAGCGTAGCCTGGGGAGCCTGCTGTTGTCCCTGCTTGGCGCAACCAGCTGCAGCCATGATAAAGGTAGCTGCCAAGAGTGCAGCTACAGCCTTTTTAGCACGGCTGGAGCGAATAAAACTAATCATATAAAAACCTCCTTATTCTTCTACTCAGAAACTATCATATATATAAAATTGCCTATGACCCAGTTTCAGAATAACATAATTATTATACTGGACAGCCCAAAATAAAGCAAACGCGATTTAAGCAAACTAGATGTATTTTACTTCGATTTTCGTCCGTTTACTTTGATTTACAAAAATTGCTGACTGGTCAGTCAGATTTTTTCTCCAGCCAAGCCTTGTCCTTGATAAATTTATGTAAATTGCCCAGAGCAAAGCCTGCCAGCTCATCCTTGCCACAAATACGCTGCTGAAGGAATAGATTATTCCCTTCAATGTACCATTCAGCAGGTAGACGCTGCTCTATCATAACATTTTTGTTATTATTCAGCAGGCGCAGTAACGGTAGCAAATCAGGGTCCTGGGTGTTAAGAATCTGCTCTAAGCGCATAAGCTTGCCTGTTTGCGGATCAATATTGACATGGTGATGAACGAAGCTGGTTTTGCCACTGATCAGCTGCAGTGATATTAGCTTAGCATTGGCTTGAATCACCTTAAAAGCCATATCCGCTTTACCCTTATAAAAGCTGGTCAAATACTCCTGGCATTCCTTGGCTAAGACTTGATTGATCTCATTTTGCAGTTTGACCTGCTGGCTTACAAAAATAGGATAGGTCGCTTCGCCGCCGGGCACAACAATTTTCCGCGGCAAAATCACCCCGCCTGTACCATTGGCAATGGCCATGCCATCGTTGACAGTGTTGCTTTTCGGAGTGGGAGTTGTGGTCATAATGGTAATATTGCTATTCTTCCATTTATTGGCCTCATCAAGCTGCCAAATGGCACCCACATCGGCCACATTTTGTCGACCCCTTAACAGCTGCTGCGTCCCTAAAAGCTCCTGTTGCCCATCCCCATCCACATCGTGGACAGTAAGGGAATGCAAGCCTCCATAATAAAGCTTGCCACCCTCCATCCCTTGGGGTAAATCCGTCACATTTTGCTGTCCATCCTTCAAGATGACATGGAGTTTTTCTTCATTTATATAATTCTTTGTATAAGCGTTACTTACCAGTCCCATACTATCGGCAGAACCAAAAAGCTCAATCACCTTTTGCACGTTAGCAAAATCCAGAACCCGAAACTCACTGGGTGCCTGCCAGTCACCCTGACTGACGCTTATTAAAAGCTGTTGGCTTGTTTTGGCCTTTGTGCTGGCTGATTGGGTCGCAGTCCCACCCCTGATAGGCGCAGTCTGAGCATTGCTATCTGTCTGCCCCTTTTTCACTACGGGCTTCACCTGCACCGCCGCCAGCAGCGGATGGTAGCCACCCTTGATGGAGGGCGCAAAGGCTGTCACCAGCTTGCCCCGTTCATCCTTCAGCAACACCAGCAAATCCTCGCTGTAGCCGTTGGGCAAGCAATCCCCCCACAGCTCTGCAGTGACCCTTCCCTTCTCTAGCTGCAGTTCTGTTTGGGCCAGCAAGGTGCCCGCTGCGGCTGCCGTCCCCGTTATAGCCATGGCACAGCCCCAAGCCAACAAACTTATCTTCAACGAGCGTTTCACTCCGACACATCCTTTCAATTATCCTCAGGACACACTTTTTGATACTACCATTATAGCATCTTTTCCATCGATAATGTTACAAATCACACATTTTTCTCTTTTTCATCATATTTTGGTAAAATTCTCCCAAAAATTAATGCATCTTTGCTTCAAATAGTGTACAATACTAACGTATTATTTCTCAGTAGCATGGGAGAAGGGAAGTTTTAAACATGAAAAAAATTGTAGCATTGTTAATGGCCATGTGCATGATGCTTGTGCTGGCCGGCTGCGGTAGCAACGATGCCAAAAAAGCAGCTCCAAAAGAAAAAGTGACGGTAAGCCTGGGTATGCTGCGCCTGACCAGTAGCGCCCCCCTCTTTATCGCTATGGATAAGGGCTTCTTTACCGAGGAAGGCATTGAAATCGAGCCTCAATGGTTTGATGCTGCTCATCCCATTGCCGTATCCACTGCCTCCTCCAAAGTAAACGTTGGTGCTACCGGTATTACCGCCAGCCTGTACAACATGGCTGCCAATGGTCAAAAGCTGGGCATTGTGGCTGACAAGGGTCGTGAGCAAAAGGGTTACTCCTCCTCCGCACTCCTCGTAACCACCGATAACTTTAACAAAGGCGTAAAAACCTTAAAGGATATTAAGGGCAAACGCATTGGTATCACCAGCAAGGGTTCCACCTTCCAATATATGCTGGGTCGCATTCTGGAAACCCAAGGCATGAGCCTCAATGATGTAGAAATCGTTCCCTTGGGCAAGCTTAGTGCTGTTATGGCCGCTTTGGAAAGCAAGCAAATCGACGGCTGCATTCTCAACGAGCCCAACATCACCAAGGTACAAAAGGCTGGCTATGGCAAGCTGGTAGTACAGGTTGGCGATTTGATTCCTTATCAAACCTCCGCTATTTTCTACTCTCCTGAGTTCATGAAGAACAAGGATGCTGCTACCCGCTTTATGAAGGCTTATGTAAAGTCCTGCAACTATTATTACGAAGCAGCAATCGAAAAGAAGGACCCCAAAAAATTGGATGAGGTCGTAAATATCGTTGCTAAATATGTTAAATCCCCGGCCGCCGACATTAAGCTGGGCCTGCCCTACATCGACAAAAACGGCAAGCTCTTGGCATCCGATATCGATACCCAAATTAAATGGTACACTGCCAACAAGCTTATCTCTGGCAAGCTGGAGGCTAAGGATGTAGCCATTACCTCCTTCCAGGAAGCAGCACCCAAATATAATACGCAAAAAAGCAGGGGCGGAGCAATCCTCCCTGCTTTCTTTTATCATTTTTATGGTATAATGTTAGCTATGATTACTCATGAAAAGCTTATGGCTGCATTAGCCATGCTTTTCGTTGGAGGTAGAAAAAAGAATGAAATTAGTAATTGATAAAATCTGCAAGGATTTTACCAACAATAAGGGTAAAGCCCTTTCCGTACTACAGGACATAAATCTTACTATAAATGAGGAAGAATTTCTGGCCCTGGTTGGTCCTTCCGGCTGTGGCAAATCCACCTTGCTCAATATTGCCTCAGGCCTACTGGAGCCCAGCAGCGGCAACGTAAAATTCACCGAGGTGGAGGCTGGCTACGAGCCCCGTATGAGCATTGTTTTTCAGGAAACAGGCCTGTTCCCCTGGCGCAACGTCCACGATAATATTGCCTTTGGCTTAGAAACCGCCGGCATGCCCGAGCCCCAGCGAGAAGAGCGCATCAAGCATTATATTGAACTGGTAGGCCTCAAGGGCTTTGAAAAGTCCTTTCCCCACCAATTGAGCGGCGGCATGCGCCAACGTGTGGGCATTGCCCGCGCCCTGGCTATTGAACCCGACCTGCTTCTCATGGATGAGCCCTTTAGCGCTCTAGACGCCCAAACGCGCACCATCATGCAGGAAGAACTGGTAACCCTGTGGGAAAAAACTCGCCTCACCACCCTTTATGTTACCCACAATATTCAAGAGGCGGTCATGCTAGCAGATAGAGTGGTGCTTTTAAGCCGCCGTCCGGGCAAGGTAAATAAGATTCTCACCATCGACATTCCCCGCGCTGACCGTGATAAGCCAGAGCATGCCGAGGAAATTGCTGAATTTATCCGTATCATTTGGGAGCACATCTCCAAGGATGCCCGTGCTGCCTTAATGGAGGTGGAAAACTAATGGCTGATCATGAATATTTAGTACGCAACCGCATGACTCATTGGCAAAAAAGCTATCCCCATTGGGTAAGCGTAGCTTCCATTATTGGCGTACTTTTGGTGTGGGAGCTGATTTGCCGGGCAGGCTTTGTCTCCTCCCTCTTTTTACCAGCACCCAGCCAGATTATTACCTCCCTCCTAGTTATGGTTGGTGATGGCGAGATTGGCATGAGCCTTGCTGCCAGCATGTATCGTATTTTGGTCGGCTTTGCTGTAGGCAGCGTTATAGGTTTAGCCGTGGGCCTAGTGACAGGTACCTCCGCCCTGGCGGATAAAATCGGCAACCCCATTGTGAACGCCCTCTACCCTATTCCGAAGATCGCTCTTTTGCCCCTGTTCATTCTCTGGTTGGGTATCGGCGAACTGTCCAAGGTCACCATTATTGCCATGGGCGTATTCTTCCCCGTGGCCATGAACACCTATAGCGGTGTTAAAAATGTGGATACCCTGCTGATAAAGGTGGCTGTAAGCTTCAACGCCAGCTGGTGGAAGACCATGAAGAGCGTGGTACTGCCCAACGCTCTGCCCATGATTTTCGCCGGCCTACGCCTGGCTGCCGGCACCTCCCTGCTGCTTTTGGTAGCGGCAGAAATGATTGCTGCTCAGGTAGGCATCGGTGCTTTGATTTTGCATTATGGCGATTTGATGATTACGGACCGCTTAATGGCCGGCGTCATCGTGCTCTCCCTGCTGGGACTTATCTTTAACCTGGTTCTGCAGTGGCTGGAGCGCAAGGCTGTACCATGGAAGAACTAAAGGCAACCCTTTAATATAACAAAAAAGCAGAACCGGCTCCCTAAGGAGTTTGGTTCTGCTTATTTTTTAGTGGCGGAGATGGTGGGATTCGAACCCACGGGCCCGGTTAAGGGCTGACCCGATTTCGAGTCGGGCGCGTTATGACCAACTTCGCTACATCTCCATATTCTATCGCGAATGTGTTATAAGCACTGTTATGCTTCGTTGTGGCTCGTTTGCTTGCTCAACGTACTAAAAGTACGCCATCGCTGCACAAACTTCACCACGCCTCGCCTTCCAGCACTTCTAACACATTCTTACTTTGGTAAAGGCACTTCTAATGTGCTCTTACTGTACTGGTTAATTATATCCGATTTTGCTTCGGTTGGCAAGATGGGGCGCAGCAGTAGGCTATTTTTTGTAACCTTTTTAGCACTCTTTCCCACAAAGCCTACTAGAATAGTAAAATATTGCAATTTGTTTGCCAAAGGCTTGTGAAACTGTTAAAATAGCTTGTATACATCTAAAAGTTAGGGAGTGTAGTACATTGCAAACAAGAAAAATTATAGATATCTTAAAGTCAGATAAGGTAGGCATTTCCTGCGAGCTGTTCCCGCCCAAGCAGGGCACGGAGCTGCAAAACAGCCTGGAAATCGTCAACAAAATTGCCCAAGTACAGCCGTCCTACATGAGCGTTACCTATGGCGCCGGTGGCAGCACCGTGGGCTATTCTGCCGCCTTAGCAAAGCAGGTGCAGGACAATGACATCCCTGCCCTGGCCCACTTGACCTGTGTCAAGGCCGATGAAACCAAAATTAAAGAGGTCTTGGCCCAGCTCAAGGCCAATGGCATCGAAAACATTTTGGCCCTGCGGGGTGACATTCCTGCTGGCATGGAAAAGGATGCCATGGGTAGTTTTGCCCACGCCAGCGACCTGATGCATTTTATTAAAGAGCAGGGCGATTTTTGTATCGGCGGTGCCGCCTATCCCGAAGGACATCCGGAATCCGGCAGCTTGGCCCAGGATATTGCCAACACCCGCTATAAGGTGGAGGCCGGGGTGGACTTTTTGGTAACCCAAATGTTTTTTGATAACACTATTTTATATAACTATATGTTCCGCCTGCTACAGGCAGGCATCAATGTGCCCGTGGTACCCGGCATCATGCCCGCGACTAACGCCAGCCAAATCATTCGCATTTGCCAGCTTAGCGGCACCAAGCTTCCGCCCCAATTCCGCGCCATGGTAGAAAGATTTGCTGATAAGCCGGCAGCTCTCAAGCAGGCAGGCATTGCCTATGCAACAGGTCAAATCATTGATTTGATTGCCAACGGCTTCAATCATGTACATATTTATACCATGAATCGCCCCGAAATTATTGGTGGCATCATGGCTAATCTGTCCGAGATTGTGAAGGATTAAGGCCTATGGAATACAATAGAAGAGAAGCACTGCGCTACCTGCGGGCCCATCCCCAGGACCAGGCCTCCCAGGAGCTGGTGGATATAGTTTATTTGAAGCTGCGCAACGAGGTACAGGCGCGGCATGTACTGCAAAAGCATCGTGTTCAGGTGGACGAAGCAGGCGTAACCTTGGATAATGGGGTGCGTTTTACCTCACGGGATTTAGCTGCTCATTTAAAGGGCTGCGAGGAAGCACTGCTCTTAAGTGCAACCTTAGGCAGCCGCGTGGATGCCGCCATTCGCCGGCTGGCCCTAGGCAGTGTGGCGGAAGGCGCCGCCGCGCAGGCGGTGGCGGCTGCCCTCATCGAAAGCTACTGCGATGAGGTGCAGGCGCAGTTTGACACGGGCGGACTGGCCCAGCGCCCCCGCTTTTCGCCCGGCTACGGTGATTGGGATTTGGCGGAGCAAAGGCTGTTATTTCCCGTGCTCAACTGCGCCAAGCTCATCGGCTTGACCCTCACCGAGGGCTGCATGATGGCCCCCTCCAAATCGGTCACAGCCATCATCGGCCTATCCGAGGACGTGCAATGCGTGTGGAATAAATGCATGACCTGCGGAAATATTAATTGTCCCTATAGAAGCAGTGAATAGTAAAAACATCATATAGATATATATCCATATGATTTATGATTGTATAAGGAGAAGAAATATGAGCTTTAAAGAACTTTTAGGTAAAAAGATGTTATTTTTTGATGGCGCAACGGGCACCCAGCTGCAGGCCCGGGGCCTGCAGCCCGGCGAACTGCCCGAAAGCTGGAACTTTACCCACCCTGAAATTGTGGAGGCCGTCCACAGAGGTTATCTGGATGTGGGCTCCAACATTGTTAAGTCCAACACCTTCGGCGCAAACCCCATCAAGCTGAAGGGCAGCGGTCTCGATTGCAAGGAAACCATCGAAGCCGCTGTAGCCATCGCTAAGCGTGCCTGCGGTGGCCGCGAGAACAAATTCGTAGCCCTCAATCTGGGTCCCACCGGTAAGCTGCTGGCCCCCTACGGGGATTTACCCTTTGAAGACGCTGTAGCAGCCTATGGCGAAATGGTGCGCTACGGTGCTGCCGCCGGTGCCGATTTAATTTTAATCGAAACCATGAGCGATACCTACGAAATCAAAGCAGCAGTTTTAGCCGCCAAGGAAAACTGCGACCTGCCCGTCTGTGTAACCATGACCTTTGACCAGGACGGTAAGCTGCTTACCGGCGCTACGGTGGAAGCAGCTGCCTTGATGTGCGAGGGCTTAGGCGTGGACGCCATGGGCTTCAACTGCGGCCTAGGTCCCGTACAGGTGGCCAAACTGCTGCCCCAAATGCTGGCCGCTACTAGTCTGCCCATCATCATCAATCCTAATGCTGGTCTGCCCGTAGAAAAGGATGGCAAAACCTGCTTTGAAGTAGGACCCGAGGAATATGCAGAGCTCATGTACAATTTGGCCCAGC
Organism: uncultured Phascolarctobacterium sp.; assembly: GCA_946002345.1. Classification (GTDB taxonomy): domain Bacteria; phylum Bacillota; class Negativicutes; order Acidaminococcales; family Acidaminococcaceae; genus Phascolarctobacterium_A. Next base: position 13,541 of record CAMFZA010000017.1, read on the forward strand.
AGGGCCCTAGCATCGTGGGCGGCTGCTGTGGCACCACTCCGGCCCATATCGAAGCCATGATTAAAAAATGCCAGGCCCTCCAGCCCGGCGGCTATCGTGACTGCAAGCTCACTGCCATTTCCAGCTACGGT